>NZ_JAEQCT010000061.1:0-88683 GCF_020738205.1 Microcoleus sp. PH2017_24_DOB_U_A | reverse complement strand
GCAATTTCCGGGAAATGTGATGTTGTAAAATAGATTTTTGGAACGAACCGCGAACTCCGCAAACTTGGAGAACAAAAGCTCGATCAAAAAAACATCCTTAGTCGAGTTTATTGAGTCCGGAATTTGGTACAATGCCAACAATTTCTCTCAAAAACTTCTCTTTTCTTCCTCTGCGTTCTCTGCGCCCTCTGCGGTTAAAAAAAATCTCATTCACAAATCAAATAAAATTGGACTAAAACTCCCTATGCCTAACCCAGAAATTCGCACAGCTAACGTCACAATTCCCAATAGAGATTTGCAAATCGCGGCTTACCTAGCCCAACCCGCCGCCGCAGGGCAATTTCCCGCTGTGATCGTGATTCAAGAAATCTTTGGCGTCAACGCACACATCCGCGAAGTTACAGAAAGAATAGCAAAGGAAGGATATGTGGCGATCGCCCCAGCCATCTACCAGCGCCAAGCCCCCGGCTTTGAAACCGGCTACACGCCCGAAGATATCAAAATCGGCAGACAATACAAAGAACAAACTACCGCATCCCAACTGCTGAGCGACATCCAAGCCGCCATCGATTACCTCAAAACCTTACCATCCGTCAAACAGCAAGGTTTTGGCTGTATCGGTTTCTGCTTTGGCGGACACGTCGCCTACCTCGCGGCGACTTTGCCCGAAATCAAGGCTACAGCGTCGTTCTACGGCGCTGGTATCGCCACTCTCACCCCCGGGGGCGGATCTCCCACGATCGATCGCACAGCGGACATTAAAGGTACTCTCTACGCCTTTTACGGCACTCAAGACGCCAGCATTCCCAAAGAACAAGTTGACCAAATTGTCGCAGAATTGCAAAAACACAGAATTCCTTACCGAATTTTCAGCTACAATGCCGATCATGGCTTCTTCTGCGACCATCGCGGCAGTTTCAACGCTACCGCAGCAGCCGAATCGTGGGTGCAAGTGAAGCAGCTATTTCAACACGAACTTCAACCAGCTTAGAGAGTGGAAGATGAGAGAGAGGGGAGAGGGGGAGAGTGGGAGAGTGGGGGAACATCTTGCTTCTTGCTTCAACAACTGACAACTGTCAACTGACAACTGACAACTGTCAACTGACAACTAATTTACTGATAACTGACAACTAAACTGACATGAATTCCAAATCTACAGGTTCTCAAAGCGCAAAAGCATCTTTTTCAATGGATGATTTTGCTAAAGCCCTCGAACAGCACAATTATGAGTTCCAGAAGGGACAAGTAGTGCGCGGCAAAGTGTTCGAGTATGACTCAAATGGCGCGTATGTTGATATCGGCGGCAAGTCTTCGGCTTTTTTGCCGATCGAAGAGGCTGCTTTGAGAACGGTAACGGATTTGTCGGAAGTCGTTCCGCTAGACGAGGAACGGGAATTTTTAATTATCCGCGAACAAGATGCAGACGGCCAAGTTACTCTGTCTCTGAAACAGTTACAAATTCAGCAAGCTTGGGAAGATTTAGTTGCATTGCAGGAAACTGGTAAAGTGCTTCAGGTGCGGGTTTCTGGGGCGAATAAGGGCGGCGTGACGGTGGATGTTGAGGGAATGCGCGGTTTTATTCCCCGATCGCACTTAGCCCAACGCGATAACATAGAATCGCTGATTGGTCAATCTTTGACCGTGAATTTCTTGGAAGTCGATCGCGAACGAGAAAAACTCGTACTTTCCCAGCGGATGGCCACTCAATCTTCTGCCTTAAATCAGTTGCAAATCGGTCAATTAGTGGAAGGAACAGTCAGCAGCATCAAGCCTTTTGGCGTGTTTGTGGATTTGGAAGGAGTTAGCGGTTTGCTGCACATCAAGCAAGTCAGCCAAAAATATATTGAGAACCTCGGACAAGTTTTCACCCCCGGCCAACCCCTGAAAGCCGTGGTAGTTGACCTCGATCAAAGTCGCGGTCGAATTTCGCTTTCTACTCGGGTACTCGAAAATTATCCAGGGGAAATGGTGGATAAAATGGCGGATGTCATGGATACCGCAGAAGAGCGATCGGAACGTGCTAGAAAAACTCTTTCTTAGGTTTTGACAATTGTACTCGTTTACTCGTTTTCACGCTAACCCTGAAAACGAGTAAACGAGGGAGGCGAAAATTATGAAAACTTGGGCGAAGGTATGTAGTTGCGCTTCAGCGCTCTTTATATATATATATGTTGATCGAGAGCAAGGTATGTAGTTGCGCTTCAGCGCTCTTGATTATATATATTTATCAAGAGCAATGTGCGATCGGACAAGGTATGTAGTTGCGCTTTAGCGCTCTTTATATATTATAATCAAGAGCGCTCAAGCGCAACTACGTACCTTTCGGAGCGCTCAAGCGCAACTACGTACCTTTCGGAGCGCTCAAGCGCAACTACGTACCTTTCTACGTACCTTTCGGAGCGCTCAAGCGCAACTACGTACCTATTAAGAGTGCTCAACGACAACTTCCATTAAACAGTTTTAGCCGCAGTCGAACTTGTTTCAGTCTCAGCCTGTGCTTGCACCGTCCAAGCATTTTCCATATCTAGCACTTGTTTCGCCTGATAAACTGGTAAGTCAAACCAGAAAGTCGTGCCCACATTAACTTCGCTAACTAAATTAATTTTAGTGTGGTGTTTGTCAATAATGTTTCTGACAATCGAAAGACCTAATCCCGTGCCTTCTAGAGTGTGGACTCGGTTTTCTACCCGGAAAAAGCGATCGAAAATTGCCTGCTGATCTTCGGGATCTATGCCAATCCCGGTATCAGAAATTTCGATCCGCACCACCGGAAAATGGCTGGTATTTGGTGGAAATTTGTGGGTTCCGGATGCGCCGTCTTCGCGTGGATGAGCATCCGACTCTAGGAAATAGGCTCGAATTGCCACCTTACCACCGGACTCGGTAAATTTTAAGGCATTTCCTACTAAATTTGCAAATACTTGCAGCAGCAAATCGTAATGACCTAAAGCTGGCGGTAAATACGGGTCAACTTCTTGCTCTAATTCGATGCCTTTGTCCTTGGCATTTAACTGATAAGTCCGCAGGGTTTGTTCCACGGCTTGCGGGAGGTCAACCGCGTCCAATTGATAAATTCGGCAGGATTCTAGGCGCGATAAGTCTAACACGTCGTTGACTAAACGAGTGAGGCGATCGGTTTCTCGATTGGCAATTTCTAGAAATTCCCGGCGTTCGCTTTCTAGAAGGTCTTCTCCGTACTCGTGGAGAGTTTCGATAAAAGATTTGATATTAAATAAAGGGGTTCTCAATTCGTGAGAAACATTGCTGATAAAATTGCTTTTAGCCTCATTTAGTTCGACTTCGCGAGTGATGTCCTGCACTGTCATGGCAATGCCTTTGAGACTGTCTCGGTACTGTCCGGAACCTTGATGCTTCGAGGTTTGCTCGTAGAATGTACACTCGATCGCGTTCGGGCGTTTTGACTCGGTACAGGTATTTTCCTCGTCGCGCACGCAGCTTTTGCACAGCGGTTCGGTTCCAGGGGCTTTGTGGAGAATTACGGTGGTTAGCAGAATCCGAATTGTGCGGTTGACTGGTTCGCTCAGAGTAATCCGAAATTCGCCGCCTTCGCGATCGCCCGCAGCGATTTCGTGCAGGGGTCTTGCTAACTCGCGCTGCACTTCCGCAGGTAAAATATTGACGACGTTAATGCCGATCGCATTTTTACCTTCCCATCCAAAAATCCGCCTCCCCGTCGGGTTGACTAAAATCACCTGCAAATTTGCATCCAGCAACAGCGCCCCATCAGCAATAGTTGAAACCAAAGTTTCTAGTTTCGCTTTTTCCGCTGTCAACTCTTCAATATTTTGTTCTTCATAACTCTCTAATTTCTCGGCCATCTCGTTAAAACTGCCGATCAACTCGCCCAATTCTCCCCCCAAAGGCAGGTCAACTCGCTGCTTAAAATTCCCGCCCGCGATATTTTTGACCCCAAATACTAATTGTTTGATCGGGTGAGTAATTGTCAGCGCATTAAATACAGCGCCCAAAATCACCATCACCCAAATCGTGACAAATACTGCTAAAGTAACATCCCTGGTTAGATTTGAAGAGATAACTGCTGCGGGATTTGGGTTAATGCCGATCGCCAAAACGCCTAAATACTTGTCCTCGTGAATTAGCGGCACAAATACGTCAGTAACTTCTCCGTCTGGCGTCAAGTGCTGCCGCACCAAAGGCAAAGAAGTTAAATTTCTCGCCTCAATGTCGGCGATAAAATTATCCGGGAGTTTAATTTGGCGGCGCAGTGTCAGGGAAGTTTGCACCTCAGATTCCGAGAAAGGTATCCCCAGAAAAATATCTCCTGCTTCGTCGCCGTACAGCATATAGCGGACGCTGGAGGTGCTGCTATAAAATTGGCGGGAAAAACGGGCTACTTCGGAGCGATCGTTTTTTGCAATCAACGGCGCCACATTTGCCGCCAAGAGCAGACCGAGGTCGCGGCCGTAGCGAGTATCGTTAAGTCTGGCGTCTAGTTGGATAGTATTCACGGCCCAAAAAGTCAGGCCGCTCATAATTAACGAAACTACGAGGGTAGCACCGGCCATCAGGCGAGTCTGGAGGGTAAAATCCGACCACCAGCGGGCAATAATTTCTCCGATTTTGTTTAGTATGGCCAGCATTTGAGCAGTTCACCAGTTGAATATTAAAAGGAAGATTAATTGAGTTTGTGGTCGATCGATTTTTCTGTCGCGACTTGTCCGCTACTGCCACCGCAGATGTGCCAAACTTTATTGTGGCACTTCTACCTTGAAATTGCTCTGCTTTTGGGCGGCCAAAACCTCTATCCTCCGGGGTTTTAATTCTATCTTCTGCTTGGGGGAGTTCTAGTATCCCCAGCGTGTCGAGCTTTCGGATAGCAGCGGCCACAGCAGGCCGCAATTCCTAATTTCGATCGACACTGGGCTCGACACTGGGCTCAACACTGGGCTCAACACTTGGCTCGACACTGGGCTCAACACTTGGCTCAACACTTGGCTCGACACTGGGCTCGACATTTTGAGGGGCCAGCGCTCGAAGGCCGATATCCCGGCGGCAGTAAACCCCTTCAAATTGGATGCAATCAACTGCTGCATAAGCTTTAGAGATAGCTTGTTCCAAAGTTTCTGCAACCGCCGTGACGCCCAAAACGCGGCCGCCCTCGGTCACTAACTGCTGCTGCTTCAACTGAGTGCCGGCGTGAAACACTTCTGCACCTTTGGCTTCAGCTTCCTCGATACCTGTAATAACTTTGCCTTTTTGATAATTTCCGGGATAGCCCCCAGAAGCTAAAACCACGCAAACAGAAGCCCCAGACTTCCAGCGAATGTTGGAATATTCACCCAGACGCTGCTGACAACAAGCAAACACCAAATCTTCCAGGGGAGTTTCCAAGAGGGACAAAACCGCTTGAGTTTCGGGATCTCCAAAACGACAGTTGAATTCTAAGACTTGAAGTTCTCTTTTCGGTGTAATCATTAAACCTGCGTAGAGGACGCCCCGGTAATCGATGTTGCGCTTTTGTAGCGCAGCGAGGGTAGGTTCAAGAATTTCTGCTTGAATCCTGTCCATTAGTTTGGGCGAGACAATTGGCGCTGGGGCGTAGGCTCCCATACCGCCGGTATTGGCTCCCTTGTCGCCTTCGCCAATGGCTTTGTGGTCTTGAGCTGCCAGCAGCGGTTCTACTGTGATACCGTCGGTGAGGGCGAGAATAGAGACTTCTTGACCGGTTACATATTCTTCGACGACGACTCGGAGGTTGTCGGTGCCGAATTCGCCTCTAAAAATGGTGTTGATGGCGCTGTGAGCCATTTTGACGGTGGTAGCAACGGTGACTCCTTTGCCTGAGGCGAGTCCGTCTGCTTTGATGACTATGGGTACTCCTTGTTCCACAACATATGCTTTGGCTGCTTCTGCGCCTGTAAATACGGCAGCTTTGGGTGTTGGGATTTGTGCTTCCAGCATCAATTCTTTGGCCCAGGATTTGCTGGATTCAATTTGGGCGCCGGCTTTGTTGGGGCCGAAAATCATCAGTTTTCGCTGTTGGAAGTAGTCAACGATGCCTAGCGATAGGGGCAATTCCGGGCCGACGATGACGAGTCCGATGTTGTTCACCATCACAAAGCGTTCTATGCCTTGGAAGTCGTCGATGTTGAGCGACAGATTTTGACAGCCTTTTGTGGTAGCTGTGCCGCCGTTGCCCGGAACGCAGAATACTTGTTTAATCCGCGTAGATTCTAGCAGTTTTTTTGCGATCGCGTGTTCGCGACCTCCGTTCCCCACAACCAAAACTTTCACAGTATCCTCACCTATAAATTTTGTTCCCTGAATGTCGCATTTTCAGTGTTTGCACCTGTCTATCTGCTTTTTGCAGTGCTGTCAATTATGCCATGCTTGGCGAATCGTGAATTGCTAGATGTGGCACTTTTCTGGAGGAGTGGGGAGCGATCGCTATTTGCCGGCATCCTGGGATCGTGCAATAATTCAAGACTTTCGCCGTCGATTTTTTCTAGGTTCTGCCTCGATTAAATCGTGCAATTAGCCCAAAAAAATTGCTTTTAAATATTCAATATTTCTCATACATTCGGCTACAAATAGCGATAAAATAAACAAGTTGATACCAGGAATTTTACTCACATGAAATCTAATCAAACCGCTGCGAGTTCGCCTGCCAAATTGAAGCGGGTGGGCGTTGTCGGCGGCGGTCAGCTAGCTTGGATGATGGGAGAAGCTGCTAGCGCGCTGGGTATTGAATTGGTAGTCCAAACTCCTAATGGTGATGACCCGGCAGTTTCTGCTGCTGTGGGTGCTGTTTTGGGGGCTGTTGATGATGTTTTGGCTACGGCTTATTTGGCGGATGGCTGCGATGTTATTACTTTTGAAAATGAGTTTGTGGATTTGGATGGTTTGCGAACGCTAGAACAGCAAGGTGTGTTATTTCAGCCGAGTTTGTCGTCGCTTTCTCCTTTGTTGGATAAGTACGTGCAGCGCTGTTATTTACAAAGGTTGGGTTTGCCAACTCCCAGGTTTTGGGCGCCAGATAGTATGGCGGATTTGGATTTAGATTTGTTGCAGGAACCCCAGGGAAGGCAGATTGGAGCAGGGGCTGTGGGGCATGAACCTATGTGCGGGGAAGTTGCGATCGACAATTTAGCAATTTCTGTTTCCGACAGCACACAGATAGAACAAAACTCGGAATCTGGGCCTAGAGATTTTCCCTTTGTCGTCAAAGTTCGCCGCCACGGTTACGACGGCCAAGGTACTTTTATTGTTAAGGATCGCGAGAGTTTTGAGTCAATTAGCGCTACACTTAAAGGTCAGTCTTTGCTGGTAGAAGAGTTTGTGCCGTTCGATCGCGAGTTGGCTGCGATCGCAGCTCGATCGGTAACTGGTGAAATAGCGATTTACCCGATCGTGGAAACTCAACAGCAAAATCAGGTTTGTCGTGTAGTGATTGCCCCCGCCGATATTAGTTTAGAGGTGCAAACCGAAGCTTGTGCGATCGCCCGTACTCTCCTCAACAGCTTAGA
The DNA here is from genome assembly GCF_020738205.1 of Microcoleus sp. PH2017_24_DOB_U_A. Taxonomy (NCBI): domain Bacteria; kingdom Bacillati; phylum Cyanobacteriota; class Cyanophyceae; order Oscillatoriales; family Microcoleaceae; genus Microcoleus; species Microcoleus sp. PH2017_24_DOB_U_A. Next base: position 81,175 of record NZ_JAEQCT010000061.1, on the reverse strand, counting down.
AGCCGTCGGCGTATTCGGCATTGAATTATTTTTAACCGCCGACAATAAGCTGTTAGTCAATGAAATTGCTCCCCGCACCCACAACTCGGGACACTTTACAATCGATGCTTGCAAAACTTCACAATTTGAACAGCATTTGCGCGCAGTTTGTCAACTGCCTTTAGGTAATTGCGATCTAAAATGTGCAGGTGCTGTGATGGTAAATTTGCTGGGCTACGAGTCTGCGGAGTCAGATTATTTAGAGAAACGAAAACAACTGGCACAAATTAGCGGCGCTTTTGTACATTGGTATGGTAAGAAAGTATCCCGCCCTGGCAGGAAACTGGGTCACGTTACTGTCCTCTTCGACGGGGACTTGGGGGGATCGCTCAAACCATTGAATCTATCTGGTATGGAAGTTAAATTGCTCGAAGAGTTGCCAAAATCGAGTTAGTTGCTGTATGTTAACTACCAGCCGGGAAGTCTAAGGGTATATTTAGAGGGGATTAATCTCAATTGCTGCGCGAAGTACCCCGTTGGGAATTACTCCTTGGGATGAAAGGCTCGTCGGGTGTAGATACCGAAACCGACAATTATTCTTTTATACCCCTTGATGATCTGGAAATACTCTGATACTATATTAACAAGTGGGGGTGGAACTACCTCACTATAAAAAGCCTTTGAAAAAAAGGAAAAAGAAGCCTGCGGTCTAACTGTACTCAGTTGACAGTCAGGTTTGTTCACATAAAGGTTCTACTGCGACGTTGGTGACTGCCAATAATGTTTTTTTGATCTATAACTCTTAACTCTCGGGAATCAAGATGTTTGGACAGCAGTAAACTGGGCTTGTACCCAGAAACTTTAAGTCCGAGCCAACGGTGCCCACCTGGTAAAATACCAGGTCAAAAGCTGAGGTAAGACGGCGTTGCGGTGAACCCTTAAAATATTGATTGAGATAGGCGCTAATATGGCTGGCCTATTTTTTTTATTGGGAATTGGGAATTGGGAATTGGGAATTGGGAATTGGGAATTGGGAATTGGGAATTGGGAATTGGGAATTGGGAATTGGGAATTGCATAAGTCCTATGATTATTAGTTTCGATCGCAAATAACACATAAATACTGACTACCGACTACTGACTACTGACTACTGACTACTGACTTCTTCTCAACCTTCCCGTACCATCCAGACAAGCATCGACAAAATTGTCTCGACAGGAGGAAACGGATAATCACTGACATCAATAGTCACAACTTGCCCTTCGAGCTTCATAAATCTCCAAGCAGTGCCGGTAGTTACTGAACCGTAAATAATCGGAATTGAATTATTGTTAATTTCATTAAATCTTTGAGCCGCCACCATTTCAGCAATGCACTGTCCTAAACCGCTGTTAATGTTATCTCGCTTCGCTTCTACTAGCATAACAGCAGGTGCTTCTATCTCAAATTGCTCAGGAGAGCGACTGATTAAAAAATCGCAAACTCCGTTTAATCCCGCTGCGGTATCCACGGTGAAATCGGTGCCGGAAAATACGCTGATTTGGCGGTTCAGCAACCGTTTGACTTCCAAAAGTGCGGGGGCGATAATTAGTTCTGATTTAGCTTTTTCGGTTCCTACTGCGATCGCCCAAGGCACTGTATCTGCCAACAAACCTGCTAAAATAGCACTGGGTGCGATCGGCTCAACTTCCGGCAAAAAACGCCCGCCTTCAACTGCGGTCAATCCGAAGCTTTGCTTAACCTTTCGCAGTGTAAAATCGCTGTATGCCATGATTTTGATTTCAAATTTAATCAGATGCTATATTAACATCAATAAAAATGGTGCTTTCAATGCCCTACAGTGAATTCACACTCAGAAAAGCTAAACGCGATTTCGGCTTAACTACCGTAGAAGCAGGCAGATTTTTGCCACCAACCGAACCCATCGAGCCTAGTGTATATTTAACTGAATCCCTCATTGAAGGATTGCCGCTTGCTACAGCGACGGGTTCTGAAAAAGCGCGATCAGAACTGATTATTAGTCCTATTTTAGTCGAAGTCCGCAAGATTTTACAGCGGCAAGTGAGTCTATTTTCGGGAGAAGATTTTACTGTAGAGCCGGAGTTGGGATTGAGTGGTATCTGCGATTTTTTAATTAGTCGTTCTCCCGAACAAATATTAATCGAAGCACCAGCAATTGTGATTGTTGAAGCGAAAAAAGCCGATTTAAAAATGGGATTGGGACAGTGCGCGGCCGAGATGGTAGCAGCTCAAAAGTTTAATGAAATCAACAATATTGCGATCGGCACAATCTACGGAAGTGTCAGTAGTGGCACTGCTTGGAGATTTTTGAAGTTGGAGGCAAAAACTCTGACAATTGACCTCAATGACTATCCTGTGCCGCCTGTGGAACCGTTGCTGGGGATGTTGGTTTGGATGGTTCGCGATGGTTAGGGCGATCGGCTTTAAGTTGAATTTTAAATTAATTGCGATCGCCCCTTGCCATTCACAGTTCGCTCTGCTATTCTCTAAAAAAGACCGATAAGTCGGTTAGCGCCATAAAAATGTCAAAAGCTCAAGAAACCAGAGAAAAAATTCTCAGGGAAGCCGCAGCACTGTTCAATCAGTACGGCTACTCAGGTTCTTCTATGTCTGACATCATGCGCGTTACAGGCTTGCAAAAAGGAGGAATTTACAACCATTTCAAGAGCAAAGATGAGTTAGCCCTGCAAGCTTTTGACTTTGCGGCTGAATGTATGCGCCGACAATATCTCGGGGCTTTGAAAGGAAAACGTCATGCGGTCGATCGGCTAAAAGCTGTTATATCTTTATTTAGCACGTTTGCCGAAAATCCTCCAATTCCAGGCGGCTGTCCCCTGTTAAATACAGCAGTTGAAAGCGATGATGCTCATCCAGCTTTGCGTCAGCGGGTACAAATAGCAATGGATGGTTGGCGCGCTTTGATTTGCAAAATTATTAACAAAGGAATTGCTAAAGGCGAAGTTCGAGAAAATGTCGAAGCCGATGTAGTCGCAACTATTGTGATTTCAACCCTGGAAGGAGCCGTGATGATGAGTAAACTTTATGGGGATGCAATTCATGTCAAAAGAGCAATTGAGCATTTGCACGGATATCTCGACAGTCAACTTTAGAACCGAATAATTTTTTTGTTATCAAACAGACCTTTCGGTCTCAAGAGAGCAATTTCTCCTCGTTACTAGGCTCTGCCTCCAATTTTCCTCCCCAATCGAGGCAGTTTTTCAATTATTAAAAATAGACTGAGAGTACCCAAAATGCAAGCATCCAGCGAACAGAAAAGACCTTTGGAAATAGAATTAAGCTTTCCCGTACAAACTTACGATATCGACTTTGCGGGAATCGTTAGCAATATTGTTTATATCCGCTGGTTGGAAGACTTGCGGATCGCACTTGCTGATGCTTATTTTCCAGTACAGAAAATGCTGGAAAACGGTGTGGCTCCAATGCTGGTGAAAACAGCAATTGAATACAAGCAGCCGATTAATATTTTCGATAAACCAACTGGGAAAATTTGGATGAGTAAAATGAAATCGCTGAAGTGGATGATGGATGCTGAAATAATTGTAGCTGGGAAAGTCGCTGCTATCGCCCAACAATCTGGTTGTTTTATTGAACTATCAACTCGCAAACCAGTGCCGATTCCATCTGAGTTTTCTCAAGCATATTTGGCTCAACAGTAAATCGATAAATTTTCACACAAAATACTTTTTGTAGTCAGGAGTTTAGTCCTTAAATTTTACGCCGATCGTCCGAAATAATACCAATACCAAACTGCAAATATTTACAAATCTCAATTACTTTATGAATCATTCAACAATTGCCAATACCGAAGTTATCCGCCTCATCACCATCCCCATCAGTCACTACTGCGAAAAAGTGCGGTGGGCCCTTGACTTGCTAAAAATTCCCTACATTGAAGAAAGACACGTACCACCTTTTCACCGATCGGCCACCAGCAAAAACGGAGGTAGCAGCGTTCCTGTTTTAGTTACCAAATCTGGCAATTTTACAGATTCAACAGATATTTTGCATTACCTCGATACAATCAGTTCATCAGGTCAGTATTTGTATCCGACAAATGTAGAAATGCGCCAAGAAGTCGAAGCACTTGAAGAGTTATTTGATGCTAGACTGGGAGAATATACTCGCAATTGGGGATATTTTTATCGATCGGGCGATCGCAAAACAATGCGAAGAGCTTGGTGCAACAGTACCCCCGTACTTGAGCGAATAGGGTTTGAAATAGCCTTTCCGTTGATTAGCGCCAAAGTGCGGCAAGTCTACAACATAACAGCAGATTCCGCCGCCAGTTCGCTGCAAGGAATCAAAGAAATTTTTGAGATTGTCGATCGAAGATTAGCAGGTGGCAAAACCTATTTAGTAGGCGATACAATATCCGCAGCCGACATAACTTTTGCAGCGCTGGCGGCTCCGGTTTTGCTGCCGTCGGAACATCCGGTTTCGGTAGCGAAAATTGAAGAATTGCCGATCGAAATGGCAGCAGTAATTAAAGAATTGCAGTCAACTGCCGCCGGAGTTTACGCCCTCCGCTTGTATCGAGAGCAGCGCCGAGTTCAGTCATCCCATCCCGATCGTCGCAAATCCAGCTTGCAGAAAGTAGCAGAAACGTGATACAGTTGAAGCTTGTGTCCAAATAACACCACTCCATGCCAAAACTCAAAACTCGCAAAGCAGCCGCAAAGCGCTTTAGAGCGACCGGCAGCGGAAAAATTGTGCGCCGCAAAGCTTACAAAAGCCACTTGCTTTCACACAAAAGTTCAGCTCGCAAAAGCCGTCTCTCTAAGCTGGTCGTCATCGATGAGACCAATGATGGTAACGTGCGGTTAATGCTTCCATACTTGTAAAGTTTAACGGAAATTCAAAGATGACACGGGTAAAACGCGGTAATGTCGCCAGAGCGCGCCGCAAAAAAATTCTCAAATTAGCCAAGGGTTTCCGCGGGGCACAGTCCAAACAGTTCCGCACAGCTAACCAACGGGTGATGCAAGCCCTGCGAAATGGTTATCGCGATCGCAAAAAACGCAAACGCGATTTCCGCCGCCTGTGGATTGCTCGGATCAATGCTGCATCGCGCCAACACGGCACGAGCTACAGCAGACTGATCGGCAACATGAAGAAAGCCAATATCGAAATCAACCGCAAAATGCTGGCACAAATGGCAATCATTGACCCCGCAACATTCGGTAAAGTCGTGGAAATGGCAAATCGAGCCGGATCGTGAAAGCTTGAATAGTTTTCAGACAGAAGAAAGCAGAAGTAGGAAAGATTTAGCTATCTGCCAGAGAAGGAAAACTCCTGATAAATCTAGGAGGTTGAGACTCATTTTCCTTCTTTGTTCTTACTTCTGGATTCTTGATTTTTCAGAAATCGCGATCGGGCTAGTCGATCGCCATTTTCGTGTTTTTATATAGTTGCCAAGGCAAATCTCACAGATTGCTAGCGGATTAAAATAAATAAAACCTTCCACAAACCAACTAACATAAAAAAACATGGATAGTAATTTGCTGATTGTTTACCTGTCAGTTTTGCTGGCTATACTCGGTAGCACTTCCTGGTTTGTTGTGCGCCAGATTTTCAAAACTCGGAAGCTGGAAATGTCCTTGGAACGCTTAGAAAATAAGCTGACCATAGAAAAAGGAACAGCACAGGAATACTACGAGTTAGGCAGTATCTATGTAGATAAGAAACTTTACTCCCAGGCGATCGTACTATTTCAAAAAGCTCTGAAAAGCCAAGAATTAGCAGGCGAAGAAGATCTAGCATTTCTTTACAACGCCCTAGGTTTTGCCCACTTCGGCCAAGAACAGTACGACATCGCGATCCGTCAGTACAAAGAAGCCCTGAAGTTGCAGCCCGACTACGTTACATCTCTCAACAATCTCGGTCACGCCTATGAGCGCAAGAAATTAACAGCTCAAGCCTTGGAAATGTACGAACAAGCTCTCACCTGCGATCCAGAAAATGCCACTGCTAAAAAGCGAGTAGAGTCCCTCAGGAAGCGTTTGGTAATCTATAATTGAGGGCCGGTGTTACGAGCAATACAGATCCCGCAAACCTGGTTTCATTCAGAAACCGGGTTTTTTCTTCCCATAATCAAAGAGACTAGACTATCGAACACCTTAATGCGTTAGTTTTTAAGAACAGGAATTCACCTAATGCGAGCGATCGCAGGCGATCCCAACAGTTTAAACTACTGTCAAGATCGAAGCAGTGCCTGCAACATCGGTCAGTCCTAAACAATTGAAGGAGGAGAACGTAGTGACATCAATTCTCGTTGTCGAAGATTCGTGGTTGACTCGCAGGGTGATCTGCAAAATCCTGCGAGCAGAAGGATACGAGACTTGGGAAGCATCGAGCGGCCCGGAAGCTCTGGAACTTCTGGCCGCTAAGACCCCAAACTGTATGCTCTTAGATTTGCTGATGCCAGAAATGGAAGGTCGCGAAGTCCTGCAAGCCATGCGCGATCGAGGATATAACATTCCAGTCATCGTCATTACCGCAGATATTCAAGCAACCACCAAATCCGAATGCATGGAACTCGGAGCCCTGGCAGTAATTCACAAAATGCCCAACTCAGACGAACTAATCGGGTGGATCAAAAAAGCTCTCAGTGCCAGCGAGGAGAGCGCCCCATGAAATTAAGCGCTCGACAGCTCGATGCTTTGCAGGAACTCGTCAACATCGGGATCGGTCAAGCAGCAGGGATTTTGAACGACATGATCGAATCTCCCATTCGCTTGCAAATTCCCTACCTCCAAATCCTGTCTCCAGCCGACGTGCAAACAGAATTAGAGCAGCACCTCAACGGCGAACAAATTTCCGCCGTCCAGCTCAAATTTACTGGTTCCTTTGGAGGCATTGCCCAGCTAGTCTTTCCCACCAACAGTGCGGCCACGCTCGTGACCATGCTGACTGGGGAAGAAGCTGGAACTCACGACCTGGATTCGGTCAAAATTGGTACGCTGAGTGAAGTAGGAAATATTGTAATCAACGGGGTCATGGGTGCAATCAGCAACGTACTTCAGCAGCGCCTGAACTACTCAATTCCCAATTACACGGAAGGGACGATCGCGACTTTGCTCACATCTGGCGGTTTGGCTGCTGATACAGTGGTTTTATTAGCCCAAACCCGTTTCATTATTGAAAGGCTTCACATTGAAGGAGATATCATCCTCATTTTCAATGTCAGTTCCTTTGACGCCTTGTTGGCTGCGATCAATCAACTTGCCGGGGGTCTATGATCGAGGAGAGCAAAACTATTGAGGAAAAGTTTGGAGTTCTCGACAGTGTACCAGTCGGCGCCTGCCTGCTGCGAGATGATTTTGTGGTGCTGTTTTGGAATGCCTGTCTGGAAGACTGGACGAAAATTGGGCGCGAGCAAATGTTGGGAACCAAGATCACAACTCATTTTCCTCACCTGAGCCAGCTCAAGTACGCAAATCGCTTCCAGCAAATCTTTGCAGGAGGCCCGCCAACAATTTTTTCTTCTCAAATTCACAAGCACCTGATTCCGGCAACTTGGCAAGAGGGCCAGCAGCGCATCCAGCAAACTACTGTGACGGCTGTCCCTGCACTTTCACCGGGCGTTGCAGAACTGAATATTCCCAACTTGATTCGATCGACTGTGGAGTTGGAACCAGATAGTATGGTGCGACAAGGAGATTCTGTTGGTGTCGCATTGCCGTCAAACTTTCGGGATTCAATTTCGCCTTACGGCTTTATCCCACCAAACTGCCAATCGTTTTACGCCCTGTTGGTAATACAAGACGTAACCGACCTCACCCACCGCATCCAAGCTTACCGCACGATGCGAGATCAAGCTTTGGAAGAAGTGGAAGTGCGCCAGCGGGTGGAAGCAGAATTGCGCGAGAGCCAGCATTTCATCCAGCAGATTGCCGATGTGGCGCCTTACTTACTCTACATTTACGACTTGACCGAACAGCGCAACGTCTATGTCAACGGTCAAGCTTCTAAGCTGCTAGGCTACACTCCCCAAGAAATTTTACAGATGCAAACAGCTTTGTATTCCAGTTTGGTGTACCCAGAAGATTTGCCGAGGCTATCCGCCCACCTGCAAAAATTTCCCTCAGTCGCAGACGGGCATATTTTGGAGTTGGACTATCGGCTCCAACACCGATCGGGCGAATGGCGCCACTTTCGCTGCCGCGATCAAGTGTTCGCCCGCACAGCAGAGGGGAAGCCCAAACAAATTTTCGGCACTGCTCAAGATATTACCGAGTACAAGCAGGCAGAAGAGGCGCTGCGACAACAAAACGAACGGGAACTGCTGATGGCGACGATTACTCAGCACATCCGCCAGTCTCTAGATTTGGGCGAAGTGCTCAGCACGACAGTGACAGAAGTGCGCCAGTTCCTTCAGGCCGATCGAGTGATGATCGTCCGCTTTAACCCCTGTACGGGCAGTCACTGCGCCACACCCCCGACGGGGGCGGTGACAGTGGAATCTGTAGCACTCAACTGTCGGCCGATGCTGGGAGAAACCCTGGAAAATTTCTGTTTTGACGAGTTCTATCTTGAAGCCTACCAACATCGGGCGATCCGACCGATCGCGGATGTCTCCGCCGCCGATTTGCCGCACGCTCAAATTGACTTGCTCGCACAATTTGAAGTCAGAGCTTATTTGGTAGTACCGCTAGTGCAAGGGGAGGAATTGTGGGGACTGCTGATGGCTCACCAGTGCAGTCCCCGACAGTGGATGCAGTTGGAAGTCGAGTTATTGTCTTCTCTGGCCACTCAGTTGGCGATCGCGATCAAACAAGCAGAACTCTACCAGCAGTTGCAAGCAGCCAACCTCAAGTTAGAGCGTTTAGCAACTTTAGACGAACTCACGCAGCTAGCAAACCGCCGTCGGTTCGATCAGTATTTAGACAGGGAGTGGCGCCGACAAGCGCGGGAACAAACACCTCTGTCCCTAATTTTGTGCGATATTGATTCTTTTAAAACTTATAACGATACCTACGGACATCCAAAGGGAGACGAGTGTTTGCGGCAAGTCGCCCAGGCGATCGGCAAAGCAATTAATCGCCCTGCCGATTTAGTAGCTCGCTACGGAGGCGAAGAATTTGCCGTTATTTTGCCGAATACGGCGAGTGAAGGGGCCGAGCTGGTAGCCGAACACATACAGCTCAAAATCGCAGCTTTACAGATTCCTCACGCTGGTTCTCAGGTGAGCAACTACGTCACTGTCAGTCTGGGGATAGCGACTATGGTTCCTATCTCTGAATCCGAAGCCTCTATTGCGATCGACGCAGCCGACGCAGCAGCGAGTACGGTTCCTGCATCTAAATCCCCAGCCTCGATATTGATTGACGCAGCCGACGCAGCGCTGTACCAAGCTAAAGATCTCGGGCGCGATCGCATCCAAGTTTACCAACCAGACCCTCCCACAGCCAAAACCAACGGCACAGCCCCTCCCGTGCGCCCGGTTGACTTTTCCCTACCCAATACTAATTTCCCCTCACCCACAAGCGCTTGACTTCTGCCAATATTTGTGAATTCGGAATAGACACTGACCCGAATCCGGCACTAATACCATTAAATATTTTAGATTAAATATTTTAAATTAAATATTTTAGAATGACTTATCACTATCAGGCTTTCGAGCTTGCCTACAGTTACATTCTTTTTTTTACCGCTATAACTTCAACACCGGAGACATTTTTATTCTAGCATTTTGGAACCAGCTTTGGCAAGAAAAAGTCTCAAATACAATCAGTTTTTTCTGACAATTTTACTGACTTTATCACTTGTTTGACCGAGAATGCTCCCAGTATAGATTAAAGTTTAATATCAAGTCCGCTGCTACCAAACTTGTATGGTAGGCTTCGATCGCAATTAGCAATAGAACAATGCCACCAATTAAAGAAAGTTAAACCAGGAATTAAGTCTTGACAGCGATGAAATAGTACCTTTTTGGCTACCAATCTTATAGCGTTCCAGCCAGATAGTATGGTACCAAGTGAGATCGATCGGGTCGGATTCCTAACCGTAGTTGCCTTCAACTTCTTCTACTGAAAGATGTGGTTCAACAACCAGACGCTTGACCATAATTGTACGATCGCACGCTCTTCACCACACCGCCATTATAGCCAGGACGGTGCGACCGGACTTGATATGAGTAAAATTCTAAAAAGTCAAAAGTAATAAAGCTTTCAGTAAAAACAAGATTTTTTACTTTTGACTTTTGACTTTTGACTTTTTAGCACATCGAGTATCAAACTCAAAACTCAAAACTCTTAAGGTGCTGCCGCCGCCCTGCGGTTGGCAACAATCAGATTTGCCTGGTACTCTGCCGCTTTTTGCTGAGCCTTTGAATGGTTGGGGCTAGTTGACGGCACGGCTCTCATAAGCTGAACCGCTTTCTGCCATTCGCTTGCTACCGCAATCCACTCTGCTTGAGATTGAGCCGTCTGTGCCAAAACTGCCGCCTTCTGAGCGTTGTTAACGCCTTCCCTCCAAGAGTCAGGCTTAGGCGCGGCGGCTTTTGGTGCAGGAGATGCTGCTTTTGGCGCAGGAGATGCTGCCTTGGGCGCAGGAGGTTTGGGAACAGGGCTCGCGGGCGTAGCAGCATTAGTGGGAGCGGCTTTTGGTGCAGTAGGAGATGCTGCCTGTGGGGCCTCGCCAGATGCGCTGGGAGATGGAGATGTGGCTTTAGACGCAGGAGATGTGGCTTTTTTGGGGGAGGGCGAAGCTGCTTCGGGGGCGCTCGGTTCAGGGTTCGAGCCGCCACCGAAGGGGAAATTTCCAGTCAAGTAAAGCGCTGCGATCGCCCCCAAAGGCACTAAGATACCCACAGGTATTGCCCATTTTGGGAATTGTTTTTTCGGAGGGGGGGCTACATCTTCGTCTTCGTCTTCCTCGTCGTCTTCCTCGTCGTCATCTGGATCGAATTGTCCCTCTTGATAATAGTCTTCGCCATCGGGTTCGACATCATCTAAACCTACAGAGTCGTCAGGCATTCCAGTATCCGAGGCATAAAGCATTGGATCTGCTGGCATCAGATCTATTTCATCTTCCCACGCAGGGGAGCCGTCACCTGTGCGACGCCCGTAAACTTTGACAGTGTGAATTGATTCGACTCCCAAATTCGTCATCCCGCTGCGGATGAAATCCACCAATGCCATTTGACTCGGTACTTTGCCTGACTCCAGAGTTATGTGGAGGCAGCCGTTGTCCCGCGTCACATCGGCGTTGATGCCTTTGGGTTTGAGTGTACGGTTGATGCTAGATGCGATCGCTTTTGGATCGCCCTGCTTCAGAAGTTCCCGCAGGTTCTGTTGTGTCATGGGTAGCGCTCTTTTTTTTGGGGGGGGTGGAGAGCCGGCAAATAATATTAATCGATCGGCGTTCGGCGGCGGACAATATTTATTTACCACATTAACTTCTACTGTGGCATTCTGAGATTATTTCTCGTAGCTATTGAGATTTTTGCGCGCGATCGGATATCCAGCATATATCCGATCGCGCAATTTGTTGTAAAAATTTACCAGAAAGAATTGGTTTAAAGCCCGCCCGCCCGATCGGGAGAAATTAAAAGAAGCCTATTCATTACTCCAATCCTTTTCCTTCCAGGTAGAGGTCGCCCTCAAACTGTCAACTGTCAACTGTCAACTGTCAACTGACTGAAAGTCACGGCCCGCTCCTGCTGGGCTGTCTCTCCTCACCGAAACAAGCTAGAAAGTTCTATTACTTTGGTTTGCAGGGTTGAGACTTCTTCCCGGCCCCGCTTTAAAGAAGCTTCTAACTCTAGCAGCAAAGGCAAACTTTTTTGTAGTTTTTCTAAGCTGGCGTTCTTGACTTCTTGGCGAAAATAGTATACTCGTTTCGGATTGCCGAGGTCTAGAGCTTGAGCAATTTTATCATCGCGATCGCCCGCTTGGATCATTGCCTTCACCCACAGCCAAATCCGAAACTTACCAGTCAAGCCCGCCACAATCCTCAAACCAGGTTCGCTCTGAGCCGTTAAGCCCGCCAATAACTCTAAAGCAGCGGAAGTCTTGCCCTCGCGAATCGCATCGGCTAGCTGGAAGGTATTCTGGGCGTTACAGTGCACCAGTGCAGCAACTTCCTCGGGGTTGAGAGGTTGACTGCGATTGCCGGCAAACAGCAGCAATTTTTCGAGTTCGCTGTATAGCCCGCGCGTATCGCTACCGATGGATTCGGCTAAAAGTTCGATCGCCGTGGCGGTCAATTTGACATTCATTTCGCCGGCGACTTGGCGCACCCGCTGGGCTAACTCTTTTTCATTCCAAGGCGGAATCGGTGAAAATTCTCGGAATTCGGCGGACTTGGCGATTAACTTGGTAGATTTGAGCCGGCTGTCGGGTTTTTTGACAGATGTCAGCAGCAATACGGTACTAGGGGAAATTACTGGCAGCGTCCGTTCCAATTGGGCTAAAAGTTCCGCAGAGCACTGCTGCGTTACAGTCGTATTTGCCAGCCAGACAAAACGGCTGCCGGTGCCGAAGGGTGGCGTTAAAGCTCGATCGAGTCCTTCAACCACAGCGTCGGGTCGATCGGCAACAATCTTGTCATAGTTAAAACTAGCCCAGTTGGGGTCGAGGACTGAGGAGCGCAAACTTGTGACTGCTTGCGCGATCGCAAAGTCGTCTTCCCCCCAAAACAGGTAAATTGGCATATTTCAAGTTCAGCAGCCCAAAAAATCAGATTTGCACGATCCCGAAGTCCAACATATCCTGAATCAGACTGTTGATACAAAGTAAATGATTTTCTAGAAACTTCTTGAATAATTAGGTAAAAGCTGGTAGTGTAGATTGAGAAAAAAATGCTTTAGCGACTAAAACAGCTAAGACCATGGTCACTTTGAGTCATTATCATTTCCAGCAAATGTTGAAGCATCAAGCTGCTGTTAAATGGCAGTTTTGTAGTAGGCATAACGGAAGAATACACATCAAAAACCTGTTCAAAGTGTGGACATAAATTCAAATGGCGCTTTCAATATCCTGTTGAAAGCTTTGAGAGATACCTCCTTGACAGGAGAGCTGGCAGCTTTTTCTGTATTGCCATACACGGTAGTATCAGGCTTAGTCCTGGATTTGCCGGGTTAAATGTATCTGTTGAAAGCCCGCACCATAATATAAAATTTGGTGTGGCAGTATTTCACCGCGAGGAAATCAAGATTGGATGATACTTATCAAGCTTACGTAAATCGGGTGGCGCGAATGACGCTGCTGGACTCCTACAAGTCCCAGGTGGAACACATTCAGGAATCTCCAAAATTTAAGCCTGATGAAGCCGGTCACAGAACTCCTGTACCTTTTCCGGGTTATTCGGTGATTACGCCACCTGCGGGGGAAGATGCAGACAATACTGCACTTTATACTAATTTACACTCAGTCCAACAACGGCTATTGCAGGAAATCGCGGACGGTGCGATCGTAGCACTGCCTCCTGATAGCTTCCATTTAACCGTCGCCGATCTGATTTGGAGCAGCGCTTTTCGAGATGCCTCTGAGAAAAATCCAGAATTTGAGGGTCAACTGCGCGGGCGCATGAAAGATGGTTTTGCGGCCTGCAAACCCTTGGCGGGCGGCTCTCCCATACGCTGGACGGTGCTGGGGTTGATGGTGATGACTAGGGCTGTAGGTGTCTGTTTGGCACCGACGGACGAAAACTCTTACAAGCAAATTCTGGAGTTTCGTCGATCGATCTATCAAAATCCCGATTTAATTGCCTTGGGAATTGAACAGCAATATCATTTTACGGCACACATTACTCTGGCTTATTTTGGGGATACCGGGCCGAACCTAGACCGCGCTCATTTTTCTGCCCTGATGGCTGAGTTAAACGACCAATGGCTCGACACGCCCCAGGATCTGTGGGTGCACAAAGCCGAACTGCGGAAGTTTGACGATATGACTAGCTACGTGCGGCAACCGGATTGGCCTGTTTTTGAGTTTTGACCACGAAGGAAGAAGGAAGAAGGAAGAGGGAAGAGGGAAGAAGGAAGAGGGAAGAGGGAAGAAGGAAGGAAGAGGGAAGAAGGAAGAAAGAGGTTCGAGCGAAGTTCGGCAACGAGCAAAGTACGGAATTTAACCGATACAAGCCAGAATTATGAGGAATCAAGGAAGATTTTCCCAATTCTTCCCCCTCTTCCCCTCTCCCCCTCTCCCAATTCTTCCCCCTCTCCCCCTCTCCTCCTCTCCCCCCTCTCCCCCTCTCCCCCTCTCCTCTGTCCCAACCTTCAAAATACTGCTTATAAAATGCTTTAATTATTCTGACTTGACAACAAAATCAAGCAAAAAATTCATGAGAAACCAGGAAAAATCAGTAATTCTGGTTTTTTAATTTTTAATGCAAAAGTGACTGTACACGTTGTTGGTATTGGTTTAGATGGAGCTGCTGGGCTGAGCGAATCGGCGCGGCAGGTTGTAGAAATGGCCGCTCTGCTCATCGGGAGCGATCGGCATTTGAGCTATTTTCCCCAGCAATCCTGCGAGCGCTGGGCGTTGGAAGATTTAACCGAAGCAATTCTGGAAATTAGGCGTTGGTTGGCCGCAGATGCGAATTTAGAGCCAGATGCAGGGACTTTTTCGCCCCCCTCCACCCCCTCGCATCAACTGATTGTAATTTTAGTAGCCGGAGACCCGCTGTTCCACGGCTGGGGAAAGTTGCTCATTTCCCAACTGCCGCCGGATAAATTGACTTTTCACCCCCATGCAAGCTGCGTGCAGTTGGCCTTTAACCGCTTGCACGTCCCTTGGCAGGATGCTCATTTTGTGGGTTCCCAGGGACGTTTTTTTGAGGAACTGACGGCAAAACTCAAGCTGGGTGTTGAGAAAATTGCGGTACTCGCAGACGAAACTCGCACTCCGGCGGCGATCGCAAGTTTGGTGAAAGCTCTGGATTTGCCCACACGCTACCAGTTTTGGGTTGGCGAAAATTTGGGTTCCGCCGAAGAACGCGTGGGTTACAAGTCTCTGGAAGCTTTGCTGGGAGAGGATTTTGCACTTCTGAGCGTGGTGGTGATGCTGCGGCACTCCCCGCCGATAGAAGCTTTGGATTTGGGAAAGTTGCCTTTGTTGGGTATTCCCGATGCAGCTTTTATCGGTTGTGGCGACAGGCCTGGTTTGACGGTTGAACGGGAAGTGCGGGTGTTGGTACTGGCACAATTGGCTTTGCAACCCGAACAAGTTGTCTGGGATGTGGGTGCTGGTAACGGTTCTGTGTCGATCGAGATTGCTCGTTTATTCCCGCAGTCCGAAGTATACGCGATCGAACAAACGGTTTCTGGGACTTCTGCGATCGAACTCAATTGTCGCCGTTTTGAGTTGCAAAATGTGTTTTCGATTCACGGAACCGCCCCGGAAATCTTGCACCGCTTGCGTCCGCCGCACCGGATTTTTATCGGTGGTAGCGGTGGAGGGTTGACTAAAATTTTGGGCGTTTGCGCTCTGCGGCTGCTCGCTGGAGGGTCGATCGTCCTAGCTTTGGATGTTTTTGAGGATATTGCTACTGTTTTAAGCTGGATTGGCGATCGGGTGCGCCGGGAACCCCACTGGAGTTACCGCATCGTGCAGGTGCAGTTATCGCGTTCTGTGTCTGTGGGCAGTTTGACTCGTTTTGATGCGTTGAATCCAATTTCGATTGTGACGATCGATCGACATTTGAATTAATTCTAGAATTTTAACCGCAGATGAACGCAGATGAACGCAGATGAATCGCTGCATAATATCCCGTCTTCTCGAAGGATCGCACCTAATAATGGTGATTTTTCAGGACATGATATTATGATAGCTTAGATAATAGGTTTGCTCGCTGAGTAGACCAGGGTGCAAATTGATTAAATCAACTCCATGACCGCAGTAAATTAAATTAAATTAAGGTACTAGAATTATGCAAATAAACCAGCTAGGGTTCCTATTTGTTGATGTTGTACTCTTGGCGATCGCCCTGATCGTTCTAATTCCGGTTGCAGTTCTATTCCTAGAATGCTGTGCAGCTTTCCTGTCCAGCTTTGGCACTACAGCGGAAACTCAAGAACCCCGCCCCAAAGTAGCAGTTTTAATTCCCGCCTACAACGAAGCAGCAGGAATAGCCGCCACCATCTCCACTATATTGCCGCAGCTAACACCTCAAGACCGGCTGTTAGTGATTGCTGACAACTGCACCGACGCCACAGCAGAAATCGCCCGCAACAGCGGTGCAAGCGCGATCGAGCGCCACGACACAGAACGCAAGGGGAAGGGATACGCCCTAGATTTCGGCTTGCAGTCGATCGCCTCAGACCCCCCAGAAGTAATCATCATGGTTGACGCCGACTGCATTTGTCAGCCGGACGCGATCGATAAATTAGCCCGGGTAGCAATGGCAGAACAAAGGCCAGTCCAAGCAACATATTTAATGGAACAGCCGCCCAATCCTACCCCAAAAGATTCGATTTCTGCCTTAGCATTTCTAGTGAAAAACCTAGTCCGACCCAGCGGATTAAAACAGCTAGGATTGCCCTCATTGCTAACAGGTACGGGCATGGCTTTTCCCTGGTTAATCATTCGAGATGTTCCTTTAGCCAGCAGCAATATCGTCGAAGATATGCAAATGAGCTTGGATTTGGCGATCGCCGGACATCCAACGGTATTCTGCCCCGAAGCCCGAGTCACCGGATGTTTGCCACAGCAGCAACAAGTCGCTAAAACTCAAAGAACCAGATGGGAACACGGACACTTACAAACCTTGCTAACTCAAACTCCCAGGCTGGCGACAGCTTCGATCGAGCAACAGCGTTTTGACTTAATGGCGATCGCCCTCGACTTAGCCGTCCCTCCTCTATCCCTTTTAGTTGCTATCTGGCTAGCCACTTTTGCCGCCTCAATACTAGCAGCAATTATCGGAGCATCCGCGATTCCCGCCATATTATTAGGAGTACAAGGATTGCTAATTTTAGTTTCAATTGTCAGCGCTTGGGCAAAATTTGGGCGTGCCGACATTTCCGGCGCAACTCTATTATCTGTTCCTTTTTACATCCTGTGGAAAATCCCTTTGTATCTGGGTTTTATCCTGAAACGGCAAACTAAATGGGTACGCACGGAACGCGATGTTTAGTATTCGGTAATATTCCGTAGGGTGCGTCAGCCAAATAGTTGATGCAACTCGAAACTCTTGTTCCTGACGCACCTTAGGATGACGACTGTAAGTTATTTTTTGATCCGAGATTTGAAAGTATTAGATAAGCGTTGACGTAGCCGATCCGTTTGTTGCCCTATCAAAACACTCATCAAAACAATTCCCATCCCAATCAGTTGAATTGGCGTAAGTGTTTGGTGTAGTAAGACGAATCCCAGTAGTGTTGCTACTACAGGACTCATCAACCCTAGCGATGCCACAGCCGATGTTTTGAGTTTATCAATCCCCCGAAACCAAAGTGCATAAGCAACTCCAGTGCCGACTAAGCCCAGGTAAACGAAGCCCAATAGGTTAGTTGTTGAGATATGAGTTATTGGCCCTTCGATCGCTAGGGCGATCGGCAGCAGAACGATTCCACCAACTGTTAACTGCCATGCTGTAAAAACAAGTAGAGAAACTGGGCGTTTCCAACGTTTGACTAGCACCGTTCCCAGACCCATTGTTGCAGCTCCAGCGATCGCAGCAACAATGCCAATGCTATCAAGACGCGCATTAGGGCCCAGAACCAGCAACCCGACACCAATAAAGCCTGCGATCGCCACCACAATAGACAGCTTAGACGGTTTTTCATTCAATATTAACGAAGAAAATAATACGACTAATAAAGGTTGGATTGCGCCTGCCGTTGCAGCAACGCCACCCGGAAGGCGATAAGCAGCGACAAATAATAGTGCTTGAAAAATTCCGATATTGAGGCTACCCAAGAGCAGAATACGCCACCACCAAATACCTTTGGGCAGTTGTCTAAACCAGGCTGCTAGCAGAATACCGATGGGGAGCGATCGCAAAGCAGCCACTAATAGCGGATGGTTAGGGGGCAGGAGTTCAGTCGCTACAACATAAGTTGTTCCCCAGATCATCGGCGCCAGAGCAGTCAGCAGAATATCAGAGAGGCGAACAGTAGCTGTCTTCACAATTTTATCTTAACGTCAAGATACTTGATGCCAAGATTCTAGCATTTATCTTGATGTTAAGATGGTTGGCATCAAAATTTTTAGGTGAGTAGCATTTCAATGAATGCCGATCCAGTCGATGCGATTTTGGCTCAATGGCAAAGAGAGCGCCCTGACTTAGATGTGTCGCCAATGGGCATTATTGGTAGGATGGGGCGACTGACCAAATACTTAGAACGATCGCTTCAACAGACATTTTCCAACTTTGGCTTGAACGTTGGAGAATTTGATGTGTTGGCGACATTGCGCCGTTCTGGCCAACCGTACCAGCTTACGCCGACCGAGCTATTCAATACATTGATGGTTTCATCGGGTACGATGACGCATCGTATAGATCGCTTAGAACGGGCCGATCTTGTGAAGCGCATGGACGATCCGAGCGATCGCCGAGGGACGCTAATTCAGTTAACCGATAAAGGTTTCAACGCGATCGAGAAAGCTGTTGAGGCTCATGTTGCCAATGAGCATCGACTCCTTAGCGCTTTAGACGAAGCCGAACGTAAAGTTCTAGCTCAACTGCTGCGGAAGCTTTTAATTTCATTTGAGGAGTAGCGGTGACAGTAAAAAATCATTGCAGCGGATGCACAAAGTCTTTTTACTTCGTTGCAATCATACTTGTCACAATACAGAAATCGTTCAACTTAGCGAAATCCCAGATTTCTGTATCTGTTTTCTCTGCTAGCCCGTGAAATTCAACATGGCTAGCGTTAGGGAAAATATCAGCCAAGCGAGTAACTAATTTTCGGCTCAGATTTTGATCGAATAGTAGTTTCAAGCGACACTCACCGAAGCAACTAAACGACGATCGCGATCGGCGACAAACTCTAAACAGGCTCTAATATCTGTTTCTGTCAGTTCTGGGAAGTCGTCAATAATCTCAGTAATAGACATTCCAGAAGCCAGCCAGCCAAGAACATCGTAAACCGTAATTCGCATCCGACGAATGCAGGGCTTGCCACCACGCTTATCTGGCTCTATGGTGATGATATCGCGATAGCTCATAAAAAATATTTGGTGGTTTCAACCGCCTTGAATCCCCTTTCGGGGTTAGAGGGGTATGGTTGCCCCTCTGTGGAGATATGGTTGTCTCCGAATCCCTTTCGGGTAATGTTCGCTTGTCGGTCAATGTTATAAGGGCTTTTTCCGGCTAGCAGCACTGTTTCAGTGACCTTGAAACAGTTTAACTACTAGCGACAGGGCAGGGGACTAGCGTCGCATCCACAGGGTGTCGTGACCCAAATAACGTAGACCTGCGTGAGGTCTTAGGCTGGTCAGAATGGCTTACTTGATTTCTCTTGCAAGCCCAATCTCTTTAGAGTTGGGTTCCTGACGATACAGGTAAAGTGTTTGCATCTACATTATAGAAAAATATATCGGAAAATAAAAACAAAAAAATCTGAAGCTGGAAACTTCCAACTTCAGACTTTTACTAACTCCCCGGGTAGGATTTGAACCTACGACCAATCGGTTAACAGCCGATCGCTCTGCCACTGAGCTACCGAGGATTGCGTGGTTTTTGTCACCCACATTTACTAATAGTAGCTGAACTTAGAGGATTTGGCAAGGCCTTTGACAAACTTTTTTTCGATCGTACAGAAAGCGGGTTCCAGCAGCTAATGCAGCCCCATTCTCATTCTGGCGAGGCGCTGCTGCGATTCAGGATCGAGGGAATTCGACAGAAAGCGACTGGAGTTGTGTTTGCGGGATTTGTGCTGGCGCTCGCTGCGGCGGGCGGTGGATTCTACGTCAGCGGCTAGTTGTTCGGCGGACATCCATTCGGCACCGTAGCCGACTACGGTCAATTGCTGCGCTCGGTCTGAGGTGGCGACAATCATCCGCCCTTTGCCTTTGACCGATCGCAACTCGTAGCGCAAACTAGCACAAGACTTTTCAATATAAGTATCTGCCGTCTGACCGAAGTCAGTGTAGTGCACTGATAAATTTTTAGTAATAATTTCTTTAACGCTCGGAGTATCTCGATAGTGAGCGTCAAACACGAGTCTGGCCTCAAAATCTTGAACGGCGCTGTAGTTAACTAAAACCTCAATCAACTCGCGGCGGGCTGTTTCGAGTTCGTCGCGATCGCGCTTCTCTCGGAGTCGAGGCCAAAGTCCAATCATGTTATAGCCGTCTACAAGTAACACTGCTTGCGATATATAGGGTGACATGGTTCAAGGCTGAAGAGCTCCAGCAGATAGAGGACGTTATTTGCATTGTTCATCAAAGCTTTTGTTAAATCTTATTACAGATTGATGATTGATTGCTACCTCCGATCGCAATAATTAAACCCCCCAAATCCCGAAAAGCTTGGGATGTGGGGGGTGATACGATTTTCGATTTTCGATTTTCGATTTTTGATTAAAGAATCGGGAATGACTTGTCACATAAGGGTTTGGAGTTTGCTTGCAGTTGCATTCCTGTGGGAAATTGGTGTGGGATTTGTGCGATCGTCTTCTGCAAGCTTTGCTAGCGCGCGATCGATAAATTTTTCCGCTTACTCGACAGATTCCACGGATACGGGCGATGGCTTACGCCCCGCTTCGCTACGGACAACCGTCGGCAGAGATATTTTCTCCACCGCAGGAGTACAGCCCAGCCACTGCACCGACAAGTCCGCAAACTGCTGCGGGGCGCCACTCACGCAAAAACGAGTCGGCAGCGCAGCACCCGAATTTCGCAGCCCTAAAACCTCCAATTCTCGGGCAGCAGCAGCCACCACGCGCACCGCAGGATCGATTAAATTCACCCCAGCAGGCAAGAGCGATCGCAACACGGGAGCCAACAGGGGATAATGAGTGCAACCGTAAATCAGCGTATCAATTCGCTGCTGAATCAAAGGAGCCAAATATTCCCGAGCCACCTCAGAAGTATAAGGATCGTGAATCCGGTTTTGCTCCACCAGAGGCACAAAAGCCGGACAGCTAACCTGCCATACCCGACAAGAATCATCCATTTCCAAAATCGCATTTCGATAGGCATTGCTAGCAGCCGTAGCAGGAGTTGCGATCACCCCGATCCGCTTGCCTTGCTGCACCGCAGCCTGGGCCCCCGGCAGAATTACTCCCAGCACCGGAATATCAAACTCAGCCTGCACCATCTCCATCGCCAAAGCAGAACTGGTGTTGCAGGCCATAATGACCATTTTCACATCCTGTTCCACCAGCCAGGCCATAATTTCGCGGACAAAATGCACAATTTCCGACGCCGCCCGAGTGCCGTAAGGCAGTCTCGCCGTATCTCCAAAATAAAGTATTGATTCGTTGGGCAATTGTTTGTATAACTGCGTCAAAACAGTCAAACCGCCCACGCCACTGTCAAATATACCGATTCTTTGTTGTCTAGAGTCTGTTGTCATTTGTTAGCTGTCAATAGTCTGTTTTCAATGGTCATCAGTTATTAGTCATCAGTCAGTAGTCATTAGTCAGTAGTCATCAGTTATTAGTCATTAGTCAGTAGTCATTAGTCAGTAGTCATCAGTTATTAGTCATTAGGGAAAATTACCAATGGGAGCATCTCATTTTTGTAAAAAGCATTTTTTCTTTGAGTGCGAGCGTCCCCGCTCGCGTATTGTACGATACGCGAGCGGGGACGCTCGCACTGTAAATGCAAAACTTAGATGCTCCCTTACCAATTACCAATGCCCAATGCCCTGTTTGCCCAATTCCCAATTCCCAATTCCCAATTCCCAATTCCCAATTACCAATTACCAATTACCAATTACCAATGCCCGATTCCCTGTTTGGCCAATGCCCTGTTTGGCCAATGCCCATTATCTTTGTTGAAGATAATATAAAATGCCACGAGCGATCGAAGCCGCCATTTGACTCCGGTAAGCTGGATCGGAAAGTTTAGCAGCATCCTCAGCACCTGTGACAAAACCGACTTCCAGCAACACAGAAGGCATAGCACTCTTCCTCAAAACATAAAATCTCGCCTGCCGCACCCGACGGTCTTTCGCCCCCGTCCCATCCAAAATACTGGCGTGAATCACCCGGGCTAAATCTTCCCCGCTATCGAAATAATAAGTCTCAATCCCGCTAATATCCGGGCGACTCATGTTAATCGCGTTGGCGTGAATGCTGACAAACAAAGTAGCATTCACCCGTGATGCTAAAGAAACTCTCGGTTCTAGGTCAATTTCGCTGTCGTCAGTCCGAGTCATTACGGCTTGCACGCCCTGCTGTTCTAGCAGCCTTGCCACCTGATATGAGATATCTAAAACAATTTCCTTCTCCTGAATGCCCCCAATCCCGACGGCACCCGGATCGCGGCCGCCGTGGCCAGGATCGATCGCCACTACGAAACGACGGTTAGAACCTTGGGGCAAATCACCCGCTCCTATACTGCTTCTCGGCGGCAACGGCTGCGGATTTGGATCGCGAATCAAAGGTGACTGCGCGCTAGCACTCGATCGCAATTGCAAAGACAGCATCTGCGGGTTAGGTCTCGTCACCCTGCCTACCTGTACCCCCGATCGCGGTTGCACCCAAATCACCACAGTCTCCGCGTCTTCCTGGCTGGCGGTAAACGATACAGGACTGTTGCCATCGAGCTGAGGAATTTGCCCCGCCAGAGAACTAGAAGCAAGCCGAATCCAGTAAGCTTTCGATGATTGATCCCACCCGCTGGTATAGGAGACTTGGCGGTCAGTTCTCACCACGAATTGCGTGCCGTTACTCGCTAAATCAATGGACTGAACTCTCGCTAAACTTCCTTGAGCTGGTCTCCCAACAGTTAGGGGTTGGGAGCGCGTCAGGATTGGCGGACTCGTGCCTCCTGGCGATAGCACAACCGAGCCAGAATTGCCGACAGAAGCGCGCCACTGAGTATTAGAACTCTTCATCCGCAAAGTTACGCGGGTAACGGGCGGATCTGTTGGCAATTGCCGGACTTCAATCTTGTCAACTCCGTGCTTGCCGTTAGTTTGAGGCTGTTGGCCGCCCGCGCCCGGAGCTAAAGTAGCTCCTTCAATATCGAGGGTGGCGATGTCCCCGGCCCGACTTTGTTGAAAATTAATTTGGGGGTTGCCACCGGCAGTACGGATCAAAAAACCGTCCGCCGTCACCTGAACGTTCTGAACTACAGTCGCTTCAGCAGATTGGGTTTCCCTTGCTGAAGGTTCAACCGATAATCTTTCTCCCCCAGGTTCTGAGATCGAATTTTGAGTTCCTCCGCGTACTGGTGCGGGCAAATCTACTGTCCACTCGCTGGCAGAAATGCCCCGAAATTTTACTTGCTGGGGGTCTAGAGTAAACCCGTCTTTGAGTTCGACGACTATTCTGGTGGTATCGTCGTCAAACTGTCCTACTCGCACAGATTCGATCGCCCCTGACAGCGGTTTGTTGACCGAGGGACTGCCCAGACTCGTCCCCGGTAAGTCGATTACCAATCGCGTGGGGTTGAAAATCAGTTGAGCCTTGGGTTGGACTCCCCCCTCTGTTCTAATGTAGAGCCGGTTCTCTGAAGCATCAAACCGCCAAGATTGCAGTCTAGCTGCTTCGGCGGCTCCGGCGAGCAAAAATACACTTAAGAAACTTGGTAGTAGCCAGTGGAATTTCACGACAGTTTTTTCCTCGTTTGCGTTACTGCTAAAAGCTGGAAGGGTGCTGCTTGCCCGAGTGGCTTTCAGCAGTTCGCCGCCAGCAGACCGGGGGCCAGGGGCCGTCAGTTGTTGGCTAAATGACTTTTTTATGCGTTAACTGGCCGCCAAATCCCCAATTATGACATTTTGGAACTTTCCTGCATACTTGGGGGCGATCGGTTATAAGCTGACTGAGAAATTGTTGGCACAAGGGAAGGTATTTATAGCAAAAGGAAGAAGGAAGTTCGGCAACGAGCACGCGATCGGGATTTTTAAAATGCGATCGGTTAGAAAACTTTAATTATCTATCGTCGCCAGAGAACTCAGAAGCAATAAAGTCAATGGTTTCAGCAATTCATAATATCCGGACGATCTGGTGCTGCTACTATTTATAGGAGCAATTAACCCTTATTTCTTGAAGTTAGAAGTTGAAATTTTACCAGAAAGAATTGGTTGAAAGCCGGAACCCCGATCGGGAGAATTTAAAATCAGACTATTCATTACTCCAATCCTCATCCTTCTAGGTAGAGGTCGCTCTCCTTCGGTCAACTGTCAACTGTCAACTGTCAACTGTTGAACGCTCTTCAAGGAATCTGTACGACGGGTCTTTAATGGATAGAGATAGTTACAGTAAGGGTAATAATCCGTTTGACAGTTGCATTGTCTTCTAACTTTTCATAGGCTACCTTGATAACTTAACAACCTACTTTCAGCATAATCAGGATTTCCCAGATTGAAATGACTTTTGAATGCAGCTAAATATTAGTTCCAGACCAACTGGCATATCCTTTTATAAAATCATTGTCTCTCACAGCTTGACATTGACATACAACTACATAGCGCCTCTTCCGTCTTTTTTTATGGCATTGTTACAGTCGGACATTTTGGGTAGTAATGGAAACTTAGTTGTTAGTTAGGTTTCCGGCATCGCTAATCTTAAACGATGATAGCCAGTCAATGCTGTTAACTGTAAATGGAGAATGTTTTGTCTCACTTTGTTTGGTGCCTAATGCTTTGTCACCAACAGTCTTTGAGCGTATACGATCGACAGCCAAAGGATTGGTTGCTTGACGGGGGAAAAGTTTTGACCGGAGATATTGTTATCGCAGTTGTCAAGTTTTTGCGACACCAGAAACAATCGATCGGCTTCTGGCAAAAACCTGTGATTTGGTTTGATGACCTGCCTTTCGACTAACTGCATAACTCCCACGTATACTACCAGTTAGAGAAGATACAGTATCTTGGCGATTCTGTCAATCTCTAAATTGCTGAAAAAAGCGACCATAAAATTAAATAAATCAACTCACCTTAGCTGCAAAATTTCGATCGATCCAGTTCAAAATTGCTTCATTTACTTGTTCCGGGCATTCATCCTGGGGACAGTGGCCGGCATTGTCTAATTCAACTAGCTCTACATACTGGGGATTGCATTCGACAAATTGGTGGGGCCGGGCGAACCGAGGGGGAATCATCCGGTCTTGTTTGCCCCAAATTAACAGCATCGGGATTGTGGAATTTCGCAGTACAGTCTTGACACCGGGGCTGAATTGTGAACTGCCTACAGCTTTAAATACAGCGCAGAAGGTACGGGCTGCTCCCCGATCGCCCGCAGGCCCTGATAGAATGTCCACTAATTCGTCGGTAACAGATTCCGGGTTGGCGTAGGCAAAGCCGACCCAGCGGCGGACAACTGAAGGTTTGCGGACGAAAGCAAACAGAGGCCTGAGGATGAGCGGAGAAACAAACCAGCTTTCCACAGCTTCGATCGCGGGTAACAGCCATCCTGGCACCGCCTCGGCTCGCACAGACGGGTCTGGGAGGCTAATCATCACCGTGCCGGCCACCATCTCCGGGTGAGCGGCGGCGGCGGCCAGACAAATCAGGGAACCGATCGAATTTCCTGCCAATACTACCGGCTCTCTGATAAAAGTCAGCCAAAAATCATACACTTGATCGACCCACAAAGACACAGAGTAGTTAACGGGAGCTTTTTGGGAAGCGCCAAAACCCAACAAATCCAAGGCGTAAACTGTATGTTTTTCGGCGAGGGGGCCGAGATTTTGACGCCAATGACCGATCGAAGCTCCAAACCCGTGCAGTAAAATAATTGGGGTGCTTGATGTGGCGGAGGCTATTGGTTTGGTAGCAGCATCTGGAAGATCGATCGCGCCTTGATTGTTCCCCAAAGCCGGCCGCAAATAGCTGTAGCGAGTTTGCCAACCGCGCCACACCCAGTCTCGTTGAGTTCCTACCCGTTGGTGCCAGTGCAGATAATTTGTCAATTTTGCCTCAGCTCGCAACATAAATTTACATTTGCTTATACCCATTCTACAAGGCAAATCAGGGGACTTGGGGAACGGAGCGGACTGGCTAGATTAGCTAATAAAAGCCGTTTTAGCTGATTTTTAACGATTTACCGGGAATTTGCGACCTTTTTACCATCAATCTGGCACGGGGGCGGGCGATCGTGTGTGAAGTTAAAATAAAACTAAGCAGAAACTTAGCCAGACTGAGTAGAATAACAGGTATTGTAAGAATTCATTTACGATAGTCCAAATATTCCCTAAGGCTTTAGCTGAGGGGAGAGAGGGCGCGGTAGTACGTCCGGTAAGGGTAACACCTTACAAAATAGCTCGATCGGACAAAATGAAAGATTGGTCGATCGAACCTGTAATTATCAAGAAGCTTCAATATTAAACTACTGATTGTAAAACCATTCATGCCTGTGATTGAAAGAAGACAAAATCGCAACCTACCCCAGATTAACGAAAATATTCGATACCCCAAAATCCGGGTGATCGATACCGACGGCGCGCAACTAGGGATATTGACACCCGCAGAAGCGCTGCGTCTGGCAGAAGAAAAAGAACTCGACCTCGTACTTGTCAGCGACAAAGCTGACCCGCCTGTATGTCGCGTCATGGACTACGGGAAGTACAAATTCGAGCAGGAAAAGAAAGCGCGAGAAGCTAAACGGAAGCAACACACTGCTGACGTGAAGGAAGTGAAGATGCGCTATAAAATTGAAGAACACGACTACCAAGTGCGCCTCAAACTAGCAGACCGCTTTATCAAATCTGGGGACAAAGTAAAAGCCACGATCATGTTCAGAGGTCGGGAAATCCAACACAGTAACCTAGCAGAGGACTTGCTCAAGCGCATGGCCACAGATTTGCAGGAAATCGCAGAGGTGCAGCAAGCGCCGAAAAAAGAAGGCCGCAGTATGATGATGCTGCTGTCGCCGAAAAAATAGTTATGAGCGATTAGTCATCAGTCATCAGTCATCAGTCAATAGTAATAGACTGGTGACGGTAGACTAATTGCCACGCCCCAAAAAGGATATAGGTTTCCGACTCTAGTCGTCGAGGGTCAAAACAAAAATTTTAGACCAAAGTTCCAGCTCCTAGATTCCATCTGTGGAGCAAATCTAAAATCGTTCGATGCTCGCGCTAGCCGAAGTCTAAAATCTAAAATCTAAAATCTAAAATCGGGATATCTACGCACTCTTAAGCATGGAAAATTTTCAAATCAGCGCTTGGGCGGGAGCAGGAAAAGGAGTGCTGCGATCGCTCAACCTGCGATCGGAAGAAGTAGAGCGAACCATACTGATGTTCCTCGTCTACACTCTAACCTCCGTCGGGCTGATCTGGCTGGAACTCAGCACGGTAGGTCTGTTTTTAGACGAATTCGGTGCGGACAAAATGCCCTTTATCTATATAGCCAGCGCCTTTATTGGTTCTGGTTTGGGATTTGTCTACTCGTGGATGCAAAAAATCCTGCCGCTGAGACGCACCGTTGTAGCGGTTCTGGGAATGATGTCGGTACCGCTATTTTTGTTTAGATTCGGCATCGGCTACGAAAATACTAAGATAGCTGGCATCAGCATCGCTTTTATTACTATTTTTTTGATGTGGCTGTGGGTGGAAGCTTGCTATGTCCTCAACGACCTCAATACTTCCATTACTTCCAACCAACTGTTTAATATTAGAGAAATCAAGCGCACCTATCCGCTAGTCAGTAGTGGTTATCTAGTGGCTGGGGTAGTTAGCGGGTTTTCTCTGCCAGTTTTGCTCTATGTAGTCGGACTCAAAAACGTTACTCTAGTATCGGGGTTAATGGTGGCGACAGGCTCGCTGTTGCTGTACTACCTCACAGAAAAATACCGTCAAGCTTTCCCGGAAACGGCTCACTGGACAGATGACGAGGACGAAGACGACCAACAAGAATTTACCGCCCGAAAAATAACAGGCCCTCTCCAAAAATACGCCATACCTCTAGTTAGTTTTTTCGTCCTTGCAGAAGTCCTCTATGTGTTGGTAGATTTTCAATTCTACAGCCAGCTAGAATACCAAAACCCTTCGGACGGCGCTAGTGGAGCTAGCTGGATTGCTAGCTTTTTGGGCATTTACGAAGGCATACAAGGTTTGTTTCAAGTGGCGACTCAGTGGTTCGCCTCCAGCCGCTTGGTAGAACGAATCGGTGTATTCGTGACGGCGATGATTTTGCCGGCGGGAATCGCTATTCTGGGCGTGCTGACGATAGGAGCATCCCTGGGCCAGCTAGTATCTGTGTTCATCGGACTGATATTGCTGAGATTTCTGGACGAACTGCTGCACTACACGCTGTTGGAAACGGTGAGCCCGGTTTTGTTCCAACCGATTCCTGACAATATTCGATCGGGAATTCAAACTCTAGTCAACGGTGTGGGCGAACCTCTGTCCTGCGGTGTGACAGGAGTTGGCATCCTAATTATGCTGTGGGTGACAGACAAGGTACTTCCCCACCAAGACGAAAAAGACACACTATTTCATGACAACCAAAGCTTGGTATTCATCGGGGCGATCGTACTTTTGGCTTTGGTGTGGCTGTTTGTAGTCTGGCTGATCCGCTCTCAATACGTGGGTTTGTTGGTCAAAAGTGCTGAACGGGGGCGCTTGGGCGTCACTGACGTTGACCTGAAAGCTCTCAAACGCGCAGTGGTGGAAACTCTGGAAAAGCCGGGGGGCGAAGATGAAAAGCGCTCTTGTATAGAACTGCTGACGCAAATTGACCCGAAAAATGTCGGAGAAGTTTTGGCGCCGATCCTGGAAGTGTTACCTTCGGCTTTGCAGCGCCAGAGCTTGGAAACAATGCTGCAACACCCAAACCCGGAATATTTAGAAGCTGTACGGGCTCTATCGCAGCAATCCTTGCCGCCGGAGGTGCTGGCCTTGGCTTTGCGCTACATCTGGCTGACGGAGGCTGAACCGAATATTGACAACTTGCGGCCTTATTTGCAGCCGAATGTCGATCCGGTAGTACGGGGTACGGCGGCTGCTTTAATTATGAGAAGGGGCGATCGCCAGCAAAAGGCAGAGGCTACTAATACGCTGCGCCAAATGCTGACGCACAAGATGGAACGAGAACGGGTGATGGGGACGCGGGCTCTGGGAGAGGCTGATTATTTGCAAGGACTGCGGCTTTATATTCCCAATCTGTTGCAAGATGAATCTCTGCGAGTGCGCTGCGCTCTGTTAGACGTGATTTCTTCTACTCATTCGGAAGAATATTATCCTTCGCTGCTGCGCGGACTCGGTTACAAATCGACTCGGGAAGCGGCTTTGCAGGCGATCGTCAAACTTCACAATGATGCGATTCCTTTGCTCGTCTATTTGGCTGAGGATATCCATAAGTCAGATTTGGTCAGATTGCAAGCTTGGACGGCTCTCGGTCAAATAGGGACTGTGGAGGCGATCGACATTTTGGTCAGCAATTTGATGACGGCTTGGGGAACTACCAGGCGCAACATCCTCCGCATCCTGTTGAAAATGCCATCGGAAGCGGGTATAGAAGGGATTCTAGACCGCATCGGCCGCAGCGGATTGGAAACTCTTATCGAACAGGAGTTGATGTTTATCGGTCAAATTTATGCAGCTATGGTGGATTTGTCTGGTGTAACAACCTATGGCAATTTTGCCGATCGAGATGCCAGCAGGGGTGCACCCGAGAACGATACGGCTCAATTGTTGCAGCGCGCTCTGGCGGGGTTGGAAGCTGATGCTAAGGAACGATGTTTTTTGCTGATGAAGTTTCTTTATCCGTTGGACACCGTACAAGCTGCTGCTTTCAACATTGCTTCTGGCCAACCTTCTTTGGTGGCTAGGGGATTGGAAATTCTCGACAATACTGTGGATATCGCTAAGAAGCGATCGCTGATCAATTTGTTGGATCAGCACTCGGAAAGAGAGAAATTGAGCAATCTCTCGGAATTAATGGTGTACAAACCTCTATCCCCGAGCGATCGTTTGCGCCGCTTACTGGAATTGCGCCATTTCCTTTCGGATTGGACTTTAGCTTGCTGTTTTCACTTGGCGAGGGAAGCGCGTTGGAGCCTTACCGCCCAACAAACTCTTGTCTGTCTGCAACACCCGACGGGTTTTGTCCGCGAAGCAGTGTTAGCCTATTTGAAAATAGCTTCACCGCGGGCTTTGCTCGAATTGTTGCCGAGGCTGCAAAATGACCCCGATAATTTGGTATCAGCTCAAGTTGAAGAGATGATGGCAGAGTTGGGTGCTGGGGGGAAAAGGTAAAGAAGGAAGAGGGAAGAAGGAAGAAGGAAGAAGGAAGAAGGAAGAAGGAAGAAGGAAGAAGGAAGAAGGAACAAAAAGAAACTATCTTCAATACCTAATTCCCAATACCTAATGCCCAATGCCCAATGCCCAATGCCCAATGCCCAATTCCCCTTCCTTTGTTAAAGTTTAAATTAATCACTGCATCGCATTATGTTAACTAGCGTCGAACGCCTATTGTTTGTCAGGGAAGTTCCGATTTTTAAGGAACTGCGGGATGATTTTCTTGTCCGTCTAGCATCGGTAATGGACGAACTTTCGTTTCCTTCTAAGCACAGGATTTTTACGGAAGGACAAGAAGGTCGATCGCTCTATATCTTGGTATCGGGTACGGTGCGGGTGCATATAGGCGATCGGGATTTGGCACAGTTGAAGGCGGGGGCTTGTTTCGGGGAAATGTCGCTATTTGATGCGGAACCTCGATCGGCTTCTATTTCGACTCTGGAACAATCGGAGTGTTTGATGCTGACTCAAATGCAGCTTTATGATGCGATCGATGAAACGCCGGGAATTGCTGTTAATATTATTCGCTTGCTGTCGCGCCGGATTCGCGAGTTGAATATCAAGTTGAATGCTAAAGAGGCGGTTATGCCACCGACAGATCCTGTGAGAGTTCCTGAAATGCGATGAATATTGGGAATCGGGAATTGGGAATTGGGAATTGGGAATTGGGAATTGGGAATTGCGGATAGTTTATTCCTTCTTCCTTCTTTCCTCTTCCTTCTTCCTTCTTCCTTCTTCCTTCTTCCTTCTGCTATCAAACAATTAAAAACCCGGCGGGCTAGAAGCCCATCCCACAAAAATCTTTTTTCTTGTGGGATGGGCTTCTAGCCCGTCCCAAAATTTGGTTAAAAGGATTTTTGCAAGAGGTCTATTGAAGAAATCGGGTTGTTTAAAATCGATAATGAAGCGCGATTTGCTGTCTAAACTATTCGGAAAATAAAAGGGTAGCGGTAAGCTTCGTTTGGAGTTTGCAACACGTGGATAATAGCCATGATTGTCAGTCCCCAATGTAGGAGATAACCTAGCGGCACTAGGATAAACCCGGCAAGCCCAAAAGTCACCACAGTTAACGCCACAATCACAGCGCTGTACACCCATACATTCAAGTGAAAATTGATGGCTTCGGTGGCGTTTTCTTTGACAACGGGGTCATCAGATACTAACAATACAGCGATCGGCGCTCCGATCGATAAAACTAACGTGCTGAAAAAAATCGCCCCGTGACACACCAGTGATAGCAGCTTCCGCTTGTCGGAGTCGTACATATTACTTTGATTCCTTGACTTTAGTGATAATTTTACCTTTAATAGCAACTCTAGCACAGGCTATAATGGCGATCGGGTGATGATTCCCCTACCTATTTTGTGATGACAACAGAACTCGAAACTGAACTGCTAACTGCTGTTGAGCGCCGGCGCAACTTTGCTATTATCTCGCACCCTGACGCGGGGAAAACTACTTTGACAGAAAAGCTGCTGCTTTACGGAGGTGCAATTCACGAAGCAGGTTCTGTGAAAGCACGGCGGGCTCAGCGACACGCTACTTCTGACTGGATGGCGATGGAACAGCAGCGGGGAATTTCGATTACTTCTACTGTTTTGCAGTTTGAATATCAAAATTATCACATTAATCTGCTCGATACTCCCGGACACCAAGATTTTAGTGAAGATACTTATCGTACTCTGGCGGCTGCTGATAATGCGGTGATGCTTGAGGATGCTGCTAAGGGTTTGGAACCGCAAACTCGCAAGTTATTTGAAGTTTGTAAGTTGCGACGTTTGCCTATTTTTACTTTCTTTAATAAGCTCGATCGCCCTAGCAGAGATCCTTTGGATTTGTTGGACGAAATTGAGAAGGAATTGGGGTTGCAGACTTATCCGGTGAATTGGCCGATCGGTACGGGCGATCGCTTTAAAGGTGTTTTCGATCGCAGAGGGCGCAAAATTCACTTGTTCGAGCGGACTAAACACGGTTCTCGCGCTGCTGTTGATACGGTGATCGAATTGGGCGATCCGCGCATTGAGGATTTGTTGGAACAAGACCTTTACTATCAGCTCAAAGAAGAGTTGGAACTGCTGGATGAGTTGGGAACTGAACTCGATTTAGACTCCGTTCGGGCTGGGAAAATGACTCCGGTTTTCTTTGGTAGTGCGATGAGCAATTTTGGGGTCGAGCTGTTTTTGGATGCGTTTTTAGATTACGCCATGAAGCCGATCGCCCGCAACAGCAGCGCCGGCGAACTGCCCCCAACTTATGAAGATTTTACCGGGTTTGTGTTTAAGTTGCAAGCCAATATGGATCCGAGACATCGCGATCGCGTGGCGTTTATTCGCGTTTGTACCGGCAAGTTTGAAAAGGACATGAACGTCACTCACGCTCGGACTGGTAAAACGGTGCGTTTGTCAAGACCTCAAAAGTTATTTGCTCAGGATCGGGAGTCGATCGAGGTTGCGTATCCGGGCGATGTTATCGGTTTGAACAATCCG
The DNA here is from genome assembly GCF_020738205.1 of Microcoleus sp. PH2017_24_DOB_U_A. Classification (NCBI taxonomy): domain Bacteria; kingdom Bacillati; phylum Cyanobacteriota; class Cyanophyceae; order Oscillatoriales; family Microcoleaceae; genus Microcoleus; species Microcoleus sp. PH2017_24_DOB_U_A. The sequence goes on along the minus strand of NZ_JAEQCT010000061.1, from coordinate 48,363 downwards.
GGGGTTTTTGCGATCGGCGATACTATTTTCACCGGTCAAAAAGTCGAATATGAAGGGATTCCCTGTTTTTCGCCGGAACTTTTTGCCTTTTTGAGAAATCCGAATCCTTCTAAGTTTAAGCAGTTCCGCAAAGGTGTTTCGGAGTTGCAGGAAGAGGGCGCTGTGCAAATTATGTATTCGGTTGATGAGTCGAAACGCGAACCGATTTTGGCGGCTGTGGGACAGTTGCAATTTGAAGTGGTGCAGTTCCGAATGCAGTCGGAATATAATGTCGAAACTACGATCGATATGTTGCCTTACAGTGTAGCTCGTTGGGTAGATGGCGGTTGGGATGCCCTGGCCAAGGTGGGACGGCTGTTTAATACTGTGACGGTGAAGGATTGTTGGGGAAGGCCGGTTTTGTTATTTAGGAATGACTGGAATTGCCGTCAGGTGGAAGGTGAGCATCCTGTTTTGAGGTTAAATGCGATCGCGCCTGTGGTTTCTGGTTTGGCCGTTACCGCGGAGTGAGATTACCACGATTACCTTGAATGAAAGACAACCCTAGATTCGATCGAAATCTTCCGAGTGGCGATCGTTGACATGAGTGCGATCGCCTCCATCAACCGCAAGCAGTGCGAAGTGCAAGCAGATTTCGACATTCGGGGCGATCGAGTGCGATCGATCGCCCCCGGCTACGGCAAACTGATCGGTTTGTACGAATCCCGCAAACCAGAAACCTGGAAGCATCCAGTCACAAATTATTCCCTCACCTACCGCCGCTTGTTTGAATTAGAAGCGTGTCTGCTGGAAAAAGAACGATCGGGAAAAAGCGGTTTATTCGGTCAATTAATTGTGCGCTGAGGTGATACAATGGCATCAGAAAAAAACTGGTATCTAGTTGGCATCGCATTATGGTTGCTTTACCCGATCGCCTATTGATGAGCGCAGAAGAATACCTGACTTGGGAACCCACCCAAGAAGAACGCTACGAGTATTGGGATGGCGAAGTCGTCGCTATGAGTGGCGGAACCCGCAATCACAATCGGATTACCTTCAACTTCTCCAAGGTTCTAGATGATGCCCTTGTCGATCGCCCTTGCGAGATGTACATGGCCGATGTCAAAGTCCAAGTGGAACCAGGACAAAAGTATTTTTATCCTGATGTTGTGGTAACTTGCGACGATCGCGATAACGATCCGCAATTGGTGCAATTTCCTTCCTTGATTGTCGAAGTTTTGTCACCTTCAACAGAAGCTTTGGATCGCGGCGCAAAATTTGCTAAATATCGCCAATTTTCAACGCTGCAAGAGTACGTCTTGGTGCAAGTCGAACAGCCCAGAGTAGAAATGTTTCGGCGCAACGAACAAGGGCTATGGGTGCTGTCGGAGTATGGTTTGGGCGATACTTTGCGACTGGAATCAGTGGATGTCGAAATTGCGATCGACCAATTGTACCGCCAAATACAATTTTCTTAGTCTCGCGTTGCGCGGACATTGTTTGTGTAGCCACGAATTCCATTCGTCCTTTCTCTCTTTCTTTCTTTCTTTCTTTCTTAGTCCGCGGAGGCGGACATTGTTTGTGTAGCCGCGAATTCCATTCGCCGGGTATCCAACGGAAATTCACCCAATATTCACCCAATATTCACCCAATATTCACCAGATATTCCCCCTTTCTTCCTTACAAAACTTGCTTGGGGGCGATCGGAATTTCAATAATAAACTCAGTCCCCTCTCCAGGTGCAGAAACACAACTCAACTTTCCGCCATGAGAACTCACAACAATCGAGTGCGAAATCGATAATCCCAAACCAGTTCCCGAACCCACCGGCTTAGTTGTAAAAAACGGATCGAATATCTTGTGCAGCACCTCACTGCTCATCCCTGGCCCACTATCAGCCATTCTAATAATAGCAGAATTGCGATCGGTCACCTCCGTAGAAATTGTAATAGTAGGCTGTTTATGAGAGCTTTCCGGGCAATCTCTTGCCAACAGCAGCGCATCGATCGCATTTGTCAAAATATTCATAAATACCTGATTCAACTGCGACGCATAACAAGTAATTAACGGTAGCTTGCTGTAATTTTTAATCACCTCAATTCCCAAACGGCCACCTTCTTTTCTCAGGCGGGGTTGCAGCAACATCACTGTACTGTCTATGCCTTCATCGATATTAACCGACTTCATTTGCGCTTCATCCAGGCGCGAGAAATTCCGCAAACTCAACACAATATCCCGGATTCTTTCCGCTCCGACTTTCATAGAATCCAGCAGCTTTTGCAAATCTTCGCTCAAAAATTCCAGTTCAATTGTTTCTATTTCCTCAATGATTTCATCAGCAGGTTCGGGATAGTGCTGCTGGTAAAGCTCAATCAACTTCAGCAAGTCTTTCACGTAGTCGCTAGCTGGATTGAGATTGCCGTAGATAAAACTTACAGGGTTATTAATTTCGTGAGCAACACCAGCCACCATTTGCCCCAAACTCGACATTTTTTCAGTTTGAATTAATTGAGCTTGAGTTAGTTTCAGCTCCAGCAAAGTTTGTTCTAAACGCTCATTCTTGTCATTTAACTCATACGTCCGCTCTTGCACTTTCTGCTCCACAGAATTGTAAAGCAGAGCATTTTCCAAAGAAATAGCAACTTGCGAAGAAAGCAGCCTTAAAACTTCCAATCTATGCGCCGTAAAAGCCCCGAGTGTTAAATTGTTTTCTAAATAAAGAATCCCAATTAGTTTGCCTTGATTGACAATCGGCGTACACAAAAGAGATTTGAGCTGGTGTTTGGCGATGTAAGGATCGGCAGTAAATCGCCCCTCAGCCACAGCATTGCTCAACACCAAGTCCGAGCGAGTCCTTTCCACATAATTAATCACCGTAACAGGCAAATCCTGACATTCTTCCACAGGCGTAAATTGCAGCACTGCTACATCTTCAGCAATTACTGACGCTTTGGCAGAAATCAACAGTTTTTCATCTCTCACCAAAATTAAAAACCCGGATTGTGCGCCTGCGTTTTCGAGGGATATCCTCATCAAAGAAGCCAGCAATTTGTCTAGGACAATTTCGCTGGAAATTGCCAGAGATGCTTTCATTACAGTTGCTAAATCCAGCACTCTCGCATCGCTTCCAGTAGAAGTATGAATAGTTGTGGTAGTTTGATTGTTGTGAAAACTGCCGTTGAGCGGCGTCATTTCCCGCAACTGGGGATACTTCTGTTCTAAATCTTCAACTTTGCGGACTGCACCCCAGCGCAAGTAGCACGAGTGAGCTTCGCGCAAGTGGATTTTGGCATATTGATATTTGCCTTTACTCAACCAAAACTTGGCGGCTAGTTCGTTAGCGAGGGCTTCATTTTGGACAAACTCATTGTCTTGAGCTAAATTGATCGAGAAATCGTAAAGCTCTACAGCTTCTGAATCTTTCTTAGTAATTCTGGCTATTTCTGCTTGTACTAAAAGATACTTGTGCAGAAAGTTTTCACGACAGTTATCAGCCCAGATTTTCATCTGTTTTTGATTGGCTTCTAACTTTTCCAGATATTGTTTTTGCTTGCTTTTTGAAACATTGGGAAAAACGGCAGCTAAAACTAGAGAAAAGAAAAAATTCCACTCGGTAGCGGGTATCGCTCCGGTAATAAAAGATAGTTGCTTTTCTACTTCCAATGCTAGTTGTAGTGCTTCATTGAAGTTGCCATACCAGTACATTACCTGGCATTTGCGAATCTGGTAAAGGCAAAGCGAGTACAAATTTTGATGAGCTTGACAGTTTTGTACGTATTCAGCTTCGCTCATATCGTCGCTTTCAAAGACAAACTTGTCAACAGTGAGTTGGCTCAAGTTACGCAGTATCAGCTCCACTCCTAATAATGTATCGGTAACAAGCTGATTTTTGGTTTTTTGGCTGAACTGCAAATACCTGCTCGTGTCTGCCAGAATTTGCGATATTTCTTTGCCTTGAAAAAAGTAATTGGCTATGCGGTTGGATAGGATATAACCGGCATATTCTAAATCTCCTGATTCTAAAGCTGCTTGATATCCTTCATTACTGATTGCGTGTGCCTCTTTAATATGGTTGAACCAGTAATGAAAAATACTAACCAGCGAAGAACAAGCTCTGCACTTCAAGCCGATATTGCCAGATTTTTCACTCAAATTCAGCGATAGCATGGCAAATTGATACGCGGCTTTGTAATCTCCCGAAACAGCGTTTAAGAACATACCGTAGCCTGCGTAGCAGAGAGATGCTTCGGGTACTAAACCGTAGGTGAGAGAAAGATTGACTCCTTTTAAAACGCTGACTTTCCACAAGTCGGGATTGCTGAGGTAAGCTGATGTTAAGAAGTTGGTGATTAATTTGACTGCGACTTTTTTGTCGGGTACTGTCATTTCGGGAGCGTCAATCAGGGAAGCTATTTCTCTACCTGCTAAAAAGTTTGTGGCTGCTGCAAATTCTTCGGCTATGACTTTTTGCAGCCCGTCTAGCGGCAAGTCAATGCCCAGCAAGTTCAAGGCTTTGATTCCAGCTTTAACTGCTTCCTCGTATTTGGCTCGCAGGGTGTACTGCACGATCAGGAGGTTGTAAATTTCTACTTTTTCTAAAGGCGATCGCGCTTTTTGCAAAGTTATGTTGATAAATTCTTCTGAATGCTCGAAATAGCCGTTCAGATACTCAACGTTAGCGCGCTCCATGTGCAGAGCAAAGGCTAAATCGTAGTGGGAATCCCAGATATCGGCGGTTAAACCGTCCATACCTGCGGTTAAATACTGCAACGCAGCAACGTAAGCTGTGGCATCTTTGGCTCTGCGGGCGGCGTCTAAATTCAGGGTTGCCAGTTCAATTAGTTCTCGCTCGTCTCGAATTAGCGATCGCGCTACATTCAAGTGATCGACTAACTCAAAGATTCTGTCAGCGCGATATTCAGCAGGAGTATTTTCGAGGATCTGCCTGCCGATTTTCAGGTGAACGTCTTTTTTTTGCGAATCATCAATTAAAGCATAAGCTGCTTGTTGTACGCGATCGTGCAAAAATTTATAATTGAGAATTAACAGCGGAAACAGCACGTAATCTAATGACTTGCTTTCCAATTCCGAAGTCGGCAGAATCAGCCCCGACTTAATCGCCGGCAACAGGTGAGAAAAAGTTTCCGACGCTTCTTTCTCATTAATTAAAGAAAGAGTATTTAAGTCAAATTCGTTGCCCAAACAAGCCACTAAACGCAAAACCTGCTGCGTTGAACTTGGCAGTTTTCTCAACTTCTGCACCATCAAATCTACTACATTGTCAGTGATAGCGCACTGCTCAATTTGAGTCATATCCCAATGCCAGCCGCCCTTGCTCCCCAACTGTGGCGGATGAAAAACTAGCAGATTTTCTTGATACAATGTTTGTAGGAATTGATTAACAAAAAAAGGATTGCCGTCTGTTTTACTGACAACCAGTTCAGCTAAGGGTTTGACCGATTTGCGATCGCTGTGCAAAGTCTCGGCAATCAAATGAGTGATGTTGTCCACGCCCAGCGGCGACAGAGCAATCTCATTAATGATGGCTTCCTGATTTCGCAGCGTCTCCACAGTCATCATTAAAGGATGAGTGGGACTGACTTCATTATCCCGATAAGCGCCAATTAAAAACAGATATTGTGTCGCTTCATCTGTCATCATCAACTCAATCAATTTGAGTGTGGCAGAATCAGCCCACTGCAAATCGTCGAGAAAAATTACCAGCGGATGTTCGGGCTGGCAAAATACGCGAATGAAATTTTGAAAGACTAAATTAAAGCGGTTGAGAGATTCCGTCGGCCCCAATTCAGCTACAGGAGACTGAGCTCCGACAATTAGTTCTACTTCGGGAATTACATCAATAATAATTTGCCCGTTTTGCCCGAAAGCAGTACGGAGTTTTTCGCGCCAAACTGCCAATTGAGCTTCGCTTTCAGTTAAGAGTTGTCGCACCAATTCCGAAAAGGCGCTAACAACTGCTGAGTAAGGAATAGTCCGCTTGTACTGGTCAAATTTTCCCCAAATAAAATAGCCGCGCCTGCGGGTAATAGGTTTGTCTAAAATCTTCACCATTGCAGATTTGCCAATGCCGGAATAACCAGCAATCAGCATCATCTCGCTGCGGGATTTATGCTGTCCTCTCGCGAGCACTGACAGGGAACTTTCTTTGCGCGATTTGCTCTCTTTCTTGATGACAGAAATTTGGGACTGTTCGATGCGGGAGGCTCGATTATTTGTTGCTGCTACCCGTTCAAATGCCGCTAAAAGAGTTTCAACTTCTCGCTGTCTGCCGTAAAGTTTTTGAGGGATTTGAAATTTGTCAGAAATATCTTGGCTGCCGAGAGCAAACTCAGAAATAACCCCAGATGTTTGCAACTGAAACAGACAGGATTCCAAATCCGCTTTCAGTCCCCAAGCACTTTGATAGCGATCCTCAGCCGCTTTTGCTAGCAATTTCATCACAATGTCTGAAATAGCTTGAGGAATTTCTGGTGAAAGTTCAGCGAGAGGTACTGGCTGTTTGGCGATGTGACAGTGAACTAACTCCATGGGATCGGTAGTGGTAAAAGGGAGCTGTCCTGCCAGGACTTCATAGAAGGTGACGCCAAGGGAATAAAAGTCCGTGCGGTAATCGATTACCCGGTTCATTCTGCCGGTTTGTTCCGGCGACATATAGGCTAAAGTCCCTTCTAAAAAGTTGGGATTTTTATTGGCAACGTTTTCCTGATTTGAGTCACTTGAGATGCTAAAATCTATGACTTTAACTTGTCCAGTCGCGGGATTAAAAACTATATTAGAGGGGTTTATATCTTTATGAATTACATTTTTTGCGTGAATCTCTCCCAAAGTTTCAGCAACTTTGATGGCTGTGGTCAAAAATCCCAAAGAGGTAAATTTTTGGGTAGCCATAAATATTTTTAAAGATTCGCCACCAAAATCTTCTAAAATCATTGCCAGACTATTTCTAACCTGCTGCAACCTGTGCATTTTAACAACTCCGTCGAGCTGGTTTAAGTTGGCAGTGATGTCATATTCCCGTTTGTATCTATTCAGTTCTTCGGGAGTCGGATAGTCTTCTTTGAGAATTTTGATAATAACAGGTTGGTTGTCTTGCTCGTTGCGGCCGCGGTAAACCAGGGAAGTGCTGCTTTCATAAATGAGAGCGAGAACTGCAACGCCGGGAATTGCCATCATAGTTGGTTCTCTCAAATTAGGTGTGCTTGTTGGTCAATATTACAGGACTTACGCGCGGCGGGCTAGAAACCCGGTTTCTTTGTTGGTAGTTGCTGACAATCTCAAGATTTTTTCCTATGAACCGGGTTTTTTCCGTAAATCCTATGTTATTCTTCATTATCACTCAAGAGCTATGTTTTGGGATGTGTGGGAAGACACGCCGTATCCAGCAAAGAGCTGTTGCTGACTTGCATGGGCCTGGGGCTTTTTCACCTCAGCAGTTAGGTAAACAAAAGCACAGATACAGGATTTGTGCAATGATTTGGTGTGGCGATCGATCGCACGGCTGACAAAAAAACAATCTCAGCTTTTAGATACCGAGCGGTTGAAACCGCGTCTACACAGACAAAACCCACTAGAGAGCGGGTTGAAGAATGGGCGTTTAAAATTAGGTTGTTTTCTTCAGTCTCGTGTTGCGCGGACGAAAGTTTTTGTAGACGCGGTTTCAACCGTGCGTCCTATCTATTGGGTCATCTACGCGCCGGCTGGAATAATAACCTTTAATCTCGGAGTTAAAAAATCGGCCTGTAGAATCAGCTTCTTGCAGATATTCCCAAATTTCCGGTTCTACGTCGCTGTATTGATAGACTGACCCGCTGCTAAATTCTATTTGCAAAACTTGAGCCTCTTCATTGTATCCGATCGCGCTAGCCATTGCCGAATCAACCGGCATCATAGCAATGGGTTCGTCGGCTGGGGCAATTTCTGTTAATTCAATACCGCCACTGAGTTCGGTAGAATCTGTATTGGCGATGAAATCAACCATGTGCAGGCCGTGCATTGCAGCTTCGGGTGCGGCAATTTCGATAAATTCGAGGCATTCCCCGCGATCGATCAACAGTCCTAGCTGGCCGTTAGAGTGACCGACTGCTAAGACATTGCTCAAGTCTATTTTGGATAGTTTCATGGGTTTTGTCAACAAGGATTTGTTTTACGTCAATATTTCCCGATCTTTGCAAGTTTCTGTGTCTAGGAAATAGTGGATTAATTAATAGTTTAGCCTGTATTGCCTAAAAAGTCAATTAACGTATCTTTTATGTGTAAAGTGTGCATTTAGCATCCTAATTTGGTATGATTTGTCTGTTGCTTAAGGAAATTAGACCTCTTCCACTCCTAAGCTTTCCTACCCTAAAATTATCTGCGTTTATATGTATTTATCTGCCTGAAATCTGCGGTTTGTGTGTCGATCGCAGACTTATGCAAGAGCTGTATTGAGCAAGGTTCGCCATAAGCACCCTACTTTGATAAGATGTGTCAGCTTCTTAACGAAACTTGACAATAAATTAAGAATTATTGCCATAAAACAAAGGTAAAGTTGTGGCAATGGCGAGTCAAAGCCCAACCTGTAAAAGCGTTTGAGGATTTTTCCCATCTGTAAATCTTCAGAAAGTTACTATTTCTAAAGGATTCATCTGGTGAGAAAATCTCAAACAACCTTAAAATTTAGCAGTAATCGCCCGATCGGGCAAATCTCAACCAGCATAAGGGAAAATACCTATGAAATTGGCTTATTGGATGTACGCAGGCCCAGCCCACATCGGCACTCTGCGCGTTGCGACTTCCTTCAAAAACGTCCACGCGATCATGCACGCACCGATTGGAGACGACTATTTTAACGTGATGCGATCGATGCTGGAGAGGGAACGGGACTTCACTCCGGTAACTACCAGCGTGGTTGACAGACACGTACTGGCGCGGGGCTCGCAGGAACGGGTGGTGGACAATATCACCCGCAAAGACAGAGAAGAGCACCCCGATTTAATTGTACTTACCCCGACTTGCACCTCCAGCATTCTGCAAGAAGACTTGGAAAACTTTGTTAACCGAGCTCAATTGGATGCCAAAGGCGATGTGATGCTGGCGGATGTTAACCATTATCGGTTTAACGAACTCCAAGCTGCCGATCGGACTTTGGATCAAATCGTCCAACTTTACATTAACAAAGCTCGCAAAAAAGGCGATTTGGAAGGTAAAAGCGAAAAACCATCGGTGAATATTATCGGTATGTCTACGCTGGGTTTCCACAACCAGCACGACTGCACCGAGTTGAAGCGTTTGATGGCAGATTTGGGAATCGAAGTCAACGAAGTTATTCCCGAAGGTGCTTCGGTTCACAACTTAAAAAGACTGCCGCGCGCTTGGTTTAACCTTGTTCCTTATCGGGAATTGGGGATGGCAGCCGGGGAGTATTTGCAAAAAGAATTCGGCACGCCGATGGTGGATATTACGCCGATGGGTGTGGTGGAAACTGCGCGCTGCATTCGGAAGATTCAGGAAGTTCTGAATGCTCAAGGTGCGGATGTTAATTATGAAGAGTTTATTGACCAACAAACGCGGTTTGTGTCTCAGGCTGCTTGGTTCTCAAGGTCGATCGACTGCCAAAACTTAACCGGCAAAAAAGCCGTCGTATTTGGCGATAATACGCACGCTGCGGCGATGACGAAGATTTTGGCTCGCGAGATGGGTATCCACGTTGTGTGGGCAGGAACCTACTGCAAACACGATGCTGATTGGTTCCGGGAAGAGGTAAAAGGGTATTGTGATGAAGTGCTGATCACGGAGGATCATGGGCAAATTGGGGATGCGATCGCCAAAGCAGAACCTTCGGCGATTTTCGGCACGCAGATGGAACGCCACGTGGGTAAAAGGCTTGATATTCCGTGCGGTGTGATTGCTGCGCCGATTCACGTGCAAAATTTCCCGATCGGCTACAAGCCATTTTTGGGCTATGAAGGCACAAATCAGTGCGTAGATTTGGTCTACAATTCCTTTACTTTGGGCATGGAAGACCACTTGCTAGAAATCTTCGGCGGCCACGATACTAAGGAAGTTATTACCAAGGGAATTTCGGCTGATTCTGATATGAATTGGACGAAGGACGGACAGGCAGAATTGAACAAAATCCCCGGTTTTGTGCGCGGGAAAGTCAAGCGGAATACTGAGAAGTTTGCTCGCGAGCGCGGTATTGCTCTAATTAATGCTGAGGTGTTGTACGCGGCCAAGGAAGCTGTCGGCGCGTAGTTACGCAGTACGGGGCATCTCTTGTAGATGCCCTTGCTTATTTATGAAATTTCAGATAAAATGACGGAAGATAGCAATCTACTTTGGACGAGCCGTTCATTCAATAATGTTCCAATACGCCTCACCAAAGAGCGATGGCAACATATCTTGAAAGAACACCCTGAAATGCAAGCTCAATATGAGCGAGTTTTAGAAACTTTAGAAAATCCCGATCTGATTCAAATAGATGACGTTACAGGCGGATTACTAGCCCTACGCTTCTATCCATTGATTCCCGAAAGTAGAAAATTTGTGGTAGTGGTGTATCTAGAAATAAATGATTCTGATGGATTTATCACAACAGCTTACCTCAGAAGACAGCCATCATCAAATAAGCGAATAATATGGACACAACAGTAAAAATTCTCGAAGACTCCACAAATATTACAGGTTTTTACGATAAGGAAGCGGATGTTCTCTATCTCTCGCTGGGAGAACCGCGAGAGGCTGTAGCTGTGGACATTAGCGATGGAGTTATCGCCCGCTATAATGAGGATAGTGAAACAATTGTCGGCATTACTTTAATTGGGTTGCGGCAGCGGGTATTGAAGGAATTAAATCGGAAACTGCACGTATTACCTCATCCAAATGGGTGGGCGGTGACTGAGGAAAATCTAGAGTCAAGTGAGAAGGTGTTTGCTACTCAGGAAGCAGCTTTTAAATATGCCGTTGGTTTGGCAAAAGCTCGATGGCTTGAGGTGGTAATTTATGATGAAAATGGAGAAGTTCGGGAAACTATAAATCCAGCGATAGATGCGTTATTGCAGCGTAGAATCGATCGCCCCGAATCTGACGGAGAGAAGCGGGAATGTTTAGAAATTGTTTAGATGTAGGGAAATAGATACCTGTGACCAAAGGAAGAATATATCAAATTAGTTAGGTGTGGTTTTCTGTGATGCTCGTAAATTCTTTCAATGCTGCATCAAGCCAGTGTTCGTACCACTGAAAAAAGGTAAAGTGCTTTGGGATATCAGCACGAGGCTCTTGCTCGGGATCGTGAAGGTGAACGGCATAGCCAAAGGGACAATATGATGGAGAATTGCTTTCCCAAATCCAAATTTCTCCGCAATACTTACCGTTGAGAACAAGCTCCCCATAAATATCGCAACCGTAATGTGTTAGCAACAGGCTACCACCGTCAGGAATTTTTTTCCATTCGGCGAGAAACTTCTTGTAAGCTTCCCATTCCTGCTCTGAATCGAGCTTTGAAGTGTCAATCGATCCTAAACCTAAAAATGGTTCAACGAGGGGAAAGGGCTCTTTTAGATCCGACGTTAAATTTGTCTCGGTGAGCTTCCGCATCCCCAAACCAGGGCCTGCTGGGCCTTCTCCAAGCTCGCGGAGAAATAATCGGTATTCTTCTGGGAGCTTTACCTGGGCACGAGCTTCCCAGTTGGCGATAAATTCTTCCGACAAGGGAGGGGAAAGCTGATACTTGTGGTGTTCGACCTGCATCACCCATAACTTGGTGTCGTGCTCTCGGAGTTGTGCCAACTTTTCTTTAATTCGTTCGATCGCGCTCATAACAAACTTCTCTCTTGCCTGCTAATTATTCACTAAGCTACTCATTTGTGTCACGGCTATTTTTTCCTGAGTTAACACGATCGCCCTTATTCAGTTTAACACGAGGGAGGAGCGATCGCCCTTTTCAAAGCAAGTGCGATCGCCCATCTGAAAAATTGCTATAATATCAAATGAGCCAACCTTGCTCTCAGTGAAAAAATATGTCAACCCCTACACAAACTCCCCAAACAAGCACCCTTGAGATAACTATCAATCAGGAACAAAAAGAACTGTTAGAAAAAGCAGCTACCCTGTGGGGTATTAGTCTGAGCGAATATCTGCTCGAAGTTGCTCTAAATCTAGCCCAAGAAATGCCACTTAAACCAGAACCGATCGTTCTTTCCGAACCAAATTGGAAAATTGTTACCTCAGCGATAGAAAATCCACCAGCACTTAACTCTAAGCTGAAAGCAGCGATCGAAAGGTATCGACAAAAATACAATCGCAAATAAATAATGGAATGGATTTTTTGCTCTATAGATGATAGGGTAAATTGCTACAATAAAATTAGTCGATCGCTATTTGGTAACAAAACAATGTCAACAGCAAGCGACACCCAAACAAAAATAGAGTTAACTCTCAGCCAATTTGACTAAAGTGCTTGAATAAATAAGAAAGCGATCGCCCTTATTCCACCTCACTCTCTTCTGGCTGATTCTCCGCCTCATCTTCCGCCGCAAAATCCACCTTCTCATAGACATCAGCCAGTGGCACTTCAACTTGAAAGAAATTAAAAACTAGCGCCGCATCTTCCTCATCGTACTGATGGTACGACCACCGCTTGTTAGCCAACTTACAATACTGTTCTACATAAACCTGAGATTGGTCAATCAGAATATACTCTTGAAATGCCGGCAGCGTTTGATAAAACTTAAATTTATCACTGCGATCGTAAGCTTTCGTAGATTTCGATAAAACTTCCACAATTACTTGCGGATTCATCACCGTATCCTGGCGATTATTGTAATACTCAGGTTTACCCGGAATTACCATCACATCGGGATAAGTATAAAATCGCTTTTTCGGCAGCCACAAACGCACGTCACCGAAGAAAACTCGATAGTCCTGTTTTTTGAGCCCAAGACTTAATGCAATATAAATATTGCCAGCGATTTGATTGTGATTTGTAGTTCCGCCTGTCATGGGAATAATTACTCCATCGCGATACTCACTTTTGTACTCTGCTGCTTCTTCCAGGGCGAGATATTCTTCGGGAGTGAAGTAGCATTGTGCTGTTGGCTGTTCTGTTACTTGTAGAATAGCTGTCACGGTTTTTTCCCCAACTCAATTGATATCTTGCATCTAGTTTAACATTGCCCTAAATTGCGGGCGGGCAGGATGCCCACCCCACAACAAAACTCATTCTTTGTGGAACAGGCATCTTGCCTGTTATTGAAAATAGTGCAACATATGCGATCGCCCTTCTCAAACAAAAAGCGATCGCACTTCAATAACTCGCAACCAAAATTAGTCGATCGGATCGAAAACTAAAGTCAATCTCGCAGCCGGAAGCAGTTATTTGATCGCACGCAAATGACCCTCTGCATCAGACCAACTGCGAAAGCGACCGATAACGACCCTTTGCAGGTTCGGAAGCAAACGAACCACAATCCACGGCTTGAGACGTTTCTCATACGGCATAATAGTTGTATCTCCTTGTTAATTGGAGCCATAGCCAGTCCTTGCTTTCCATGGCGGGGGACTGGCTTTTGACTGTGTATTGATTGGATTAGAGGAATTATAACATAATAAGCCCAAATATGTGTCAATTCTTTTCAAGAACAGGGCAACAACACGATCGGGAGCGTAAGCTTGTACCATTAAAAGCGTTAGTAAACCAACAAATATTTACATTGAGCAAGCGCGTTCACGTTACGTTTCCTGATTACGTATATGAAGCTTTGGATCGATGGGCTGACAAACAAGGCCGATCCACGGCTAACCTGATAGCCTTTCTCGTGGAAACGGCTTTATTGGAAGCCCAACAAAAGGGAGAAGTACCCCCTGGGCCCGAAGATCCCAAAAGTGACAAGTAAAGAGTTCCCTCGTGGGTTACATTGGTGGCAACTTAAGTTCAAACCCATCGACAGACTGCTGTTTAAGTATTAAACTTAGATCCCCCCCCCTAGCTCGCCTTAAGAAGCTATGCTTTATAAACATCTTTCTTGACAATCTTGAAAGCTTTGTACAGCAAAAATTTCAGGAGAAGTTGTGACACAAGCCTTGACAATTTAACAACTTTATTTATTGAAAGCAGCTTGCGTTTATTGAGAATTGGCAATCGAGGAATAAGGGTTTGATAGCCTCGCTCGCGCTCGCTCTCAAATGTTAAGAAAAATCCTTATAACGCAGAGCTTCTTAAGGGGGGAACCGGAATCTTCTCAAAGTCCCCCTTCTTAAGGGGGATTTAGGGGGAACTCCTCGGAGTAAACAGTTTTAACCCAGGCGTATTGCGGTATACATCCCATGTCTATCGCAACTCGCCCATATTTCAACTAATCCCCAAAACCCAAAAAACCCTCCCCAACAAGGAAGAGGGAGGGCGCACATAAAATAGAGTTAGAAATTCAGGCTTTTGCAAAATTAACAATAATGAGTCACATCCTCGCCGCACTCATCGGCCAAATAACACAAAGCACGAAAGCGCAGCCCCACCACTTGCTCGTAAAGCGGATTTAACTTGCACAGCGGCGGAATGTAAAATAAAGTGCGATCGCAAATTTTGACTTCCCGCTCAAACGGACACTGGCTGGGAATAAACTTGCACAGAAACCGAGCTAACTTTTGACTTTTAATTGCACTATTGTCAAGCCACTGTTTCAGCGGATTCAACAAGTCAAAGCGCGGCTTGTGGCCGTAAGGTTGAGGATTTGTAGCGACACTAACAGGGGTTTCTTCTTTGCCATGCCATACCCAAATTGGCAGAATTCGATCGGACTGTGTATTCTCAAATACGTTCATATTTCTCTGTTCCTCTTTTACAACGAGGTGCCAAGAACTCTTTGTAGAGCTTGTACGAGATTTTGTCTACAATAAGTACCTACAGCAGCTCGTTTTGCTTTACCGGATGAAACTTCTTGAATTAATGACTTGATCCGAGAAAAGTAGTTCCTGATTATTTTTGAGAGACGGTGTGCGATCGCAAAAGTGTCCTCATTGCCAGCCCAAGGATTTATCTATGGGGTAAAAACTCTGCCTTAAACCTTAAACCTTCAACCTTCAGTTAACTCTCCTTTTGTACTTCCTCTACGATAATGACGCATCGAGGTCAATAATTCCCTGCGTGAAAATGCGGAATTTTCAATCAAAGTTATAATAGTTTCAAATAAGCACGGCGCTGCAAAAAACCCTGAAACCCAGCGCCCACTGTCGCTGCGTGCGTGAATCGTAGCTATCCCGAGCGTGAATCGGCCAGAAACTCCTACAATTATAAATAATCGGCATTACCGCCCTCACCACCCATGAGCAACCCAGAAACCAAATCTATCACCCGCGAATTGCAAAGCCACGTCGCCATTCTCGGCGGCTTCGTCTCCCTCCTCTGGATTATTGAGATTCTCGATGTATTCATATTTCGAGGCGCGCTGAATTCCTACGGAGTCCGCCCCCGCAGCATCGACGGACTTGAAGGCATCCTATTCATGCCTTTTCTGCACGGCAGTTTTGCTCACTTAGCCGCCAATACCCTCCCGTTTCTGACATTTGGTTGGCTGATAATGTTGCAAGAAGTAAGCGACTTTTTTATAGTTAGTGCCGTTACTGTACTCATCAGCGGATTGGGAGTTTGGCTGACAGGCGCGCCCAATTCCGTGCACATTGGTGCCAGCGGATTAATCTTTGGTTACTTCGGATTTTTGCTATTGCGGGGCTTTTTTGAACGCAGTTTTACGTCTATTGCGATATCTTTAATTGTCGGTTTCTTCTACGGCGGTTTAATTTGGGGAGTTTTGCCCTCGCAGCCTGGAGTTTCCTGGCAAGCGCATTTCTTTGGCTTTGTCGGCGGCGTATTAGCAGCTCAACTTTTGGGGCGGCAGAAACGGCAAATCAACTAGGATAAGACTTATGCTGCATCGTATTATGACCTTAGGTACGTTGTTGCGCTTCAGCGCTCATTGCTATAGAAAAGAGCGCTGAAGCGCAACTACGTACCTTACAATTGCATCCCGAAAAGTAAGACTAACTGCTTACTAATAATTCTACTTGCGCCGGCAAGCACACAGTAAAAACCGAACCGCCACCTAACTGGCTTTGAACTTGCATATCACCGCCCATCATCAAACAAAAGTGACGGCTAATAGTCAATCCCAAACCCGTGCCGCCGTACTTGCGCGTAGTTGAGGCGTCACCCTGCATAAAAGCTTGAAATAAATGCTGCATTTGTTCGGGGGGAATCCCAATACCAGTATCAGCTACGCGGAAAATTATTAAATCGGAAGGTTCTGCTATTTCTTGAGTTGTTAAGCTGTCATGTTTAACTCTTTCAATGGACAGGGTAATAGTCCCGCCTTCGGTAAATTTTGCTGCATTGCTCAGCAGGTTGAGCAATATTTGACGAGTTTTGGTAATGTCAGCATACATCACTCCCAAGTCATTAGCACAATTAACTTCAAATTTATTAAATTTTTTCTCTACCAAGGGTTCGGCAGTAGAAACTACCTCGTCAATTAAATTAACCGGGTTGAAAGTTTCTAAATAAAGTTCCATCCGCCCCGCTTCAATTTTAGAAATATCGAGAATGTCGCTAATTAAAGATAGCAAGTGTTTGCCGGCAGTTTGAATTTTGTGCAAGTCTGGGATAAAATCTTCGCAGCCCAAATCCTCGGCGTCTTCTTTGAGCATCTCGCTGTAACCGATAATGGCGTTGAGGGGAGTTCGCAATTCGTGGCTCATATTGGCTAAGAATGAGCTTTTGGCTTGGCTGGCTGCTTGAGCGGTTTGAGCGACTTGTTGGAATTCTTCTGCTAGTTTGCGTTGGGTAATGTCTTCGGCAATGCCGACTATACGGTAAATTTCTCCTGTTTCGTTGCGGACTGGAAAAGCCCGATCGCGCACCCAGCAAACTGAACCGTCGGATCGCACTACCCGATACTCCTCATCATAATCCCCCTGCACCTGTTTTTCAAAGGCAGCCTTAACGCGATCGCGATCGTCTCGGTGAATAGCATCCCAAAAAGCCTCCGGATGTGACAGCAAACTCCGATAGCTTAAATTCCATATTTTCTCGCAAGCAGGGCTCACATAAATTATGTGCTTTTGATTCGGTTCTCTAATCCAAAATACCTCATGAATATTTTCTGCCAACTGGCGAAACCGTTCCTCGCTGGCGCGCAACTGATCCACAGCACGGTGAAACTCTGTCACGTCTTGAACCAGCGATGCCACCCCAATTATACAGCCCTCAGCATCAACCAAAGTCGTATTGTACCACTCGCAAAGAATAATTTTGCCGTCCTTTCTAATGTTCTCGTTAATGCTACTAATTCCTCCTTGATTAGTGAGCAAAGTTATAGATAGTTGCCTGACATACTCCTTAGCATTTTCAGGAACTATGAGATCTACTCCGTGGCGTCCCATTGCTTCCAAGCGATTGAATCCAAAAATTCTTTCTGCTGACAAATTCCAGTCCGCAACTTCAAAATTGAGATTCCATTCGATCGCCCCCAAAGGAGTTTGATAGAGGTGAAAAGCGAGTTTTTCCTGAGATAGTTTCAGAGAGCGAATTAATTGAGTTTTATCAGCAATCGCAGCTTCCACCCGCTCTTCGAGAGTAGTAAACGACTCTTCCAATTGATCTGCCATCGTATTAAAAGAGCGAGCCAGGACACCCACCTCATCCTCCCGCTCTACAGACGCCATCAAGCGGGGATCTACCGCCATTGAGTCCCATTCTCCCCGCGACAAAGCCTCCGCAGCCTTGCTCAGACGATGAATTGGCATGACAATCCACCTCGAAGTCACACATCCTAGAGCCGTCGCCAGCACCAAAGCACCGAAACAGAGCAAAATTGTGTAGCGAGTATTGGCGTTAATCGCTTCCATAAAATCGGCTTCGGGAACCGCCACTACAATCAACCAATCGAGGCCCCTCCTGTCTGAGAAGGGCGTTACCTGTAGAAATTGCCGTTGACCGTCGATGGTAAAATCTAACTGCTGAGAGCTGTCAATCTTGCTCAAATGCCCGAACCGTTGTGTCAAATAGCGGGCTGTCGATCGAATTAGAACATTTTTGCTATTCGCTGCCCCAATCCGTTGTGGAACGCCTTTGCTCACAATAAATGGCGCTTCTGGAGTTGAATTTGCAACCAATTCTCCAGACCTTTCGACAATAAAAGTTTGTCCTGATTTACCAATCTTCAGTTTTTCCAAAAATTGATGAATATCAGAGAGTGTCAAATCAGAACCAAGAATTCCAATCAGTTTATTATTCTTTCCGTAAACGGGTTGAGCAGCAGTAATTGCTAGTTTGGGAGTGTCAAAATAAGTATAAATTTTAGTCCATGTCGGCTTGCCAGCCCGCACCGGAGCTACATACCAAGGTCGGGTGCGAGGGTCGTAGTTAGGAGTAGTTTTTAAAAGCTTAGTTGCTTCGCCGAACTTAGACGGCGTGTAGCTGTGCAAATTATAGCCACTAGACTTATTAGAAATCCGAATTTGCAAATTGCCATCGTCAAGCCTTTCAACTCCCGTAAAAATTTTTTGTTCGGAGCCGAATTGAATGTAGCTAATTGTATTAAAGGTTTCGAGTTGTTTGGAGAAGTAGCTGAGTAAACTGGCTTCATCCTGCACGTTCAAAATACCCAGACGGATGGCATCGAGATTCAGTTGATTGATTTGGTGCGGCCTTTCGATATAACTATAAATGTGTTGCTGGATGCGCGATGTGACTTCGGCCCGCAGTTGCGCGGCAACATCGTTGACAGCTATGCGCCCGTGGCGCAGGGACAGCCACCCCGTCAGCCCCACCGCAGCGAAAGTCTGGATGGCAAAAGGCACTACAAGGACGAGGCGAATTGGCACTTGGCGCGACATTTTTAAAATATGGTCGCTCAGATATCTGATTGGCATATTGAAGCAGAAATATTACGAACCCACAAAGTTTCGGTAAAGTACAACCTGATGAGCGCAGATTTTGAATGAGACCGTTTTCTGTGGCAGAGTGCTGTTAAAAACTGGGAATCTGCCGCTACTAACTTAATTTTTAACGACTGCCACCGTTATCTTAGCGCGATCGCGTGCTTGGTCAGGGCGATCGAGATTAATGCAGTAAGTATAAGGAAGAAGGAAGAAGGAAGAAGGAAGAAGGAAGAAGACAGACACAGCAAGCTTGAGCTTGATTCATATTTTATGTTTAATTAGGTGGATTTACTTATCACTCCTGGAATGAATGTAGGCGCTGATACTATTTGAGATTTTACATTTGAAATTGGGTAGTTTGCGATCGCACTCCCAGCATCAGAAACTGTTTTTTTTCTCGCGTCTACTTCATTGCATCCGCCAGATGCACTAAACAAGCAGGTTTCTGAGAGTCGGAGCGCGATCGCAAGTTATAAATATTTACAATAAATTCACTTGATATCTCCACAACAAGCTACTTTTGATAGAGCGCAACTTAATTCCGGCTGGGTAGAATAAGTATAGTAGGATGCAACTAGCGGAGGCATGGATGATGAACGCAGTTATTGCTACTCTTGGCACTGCTCTCGGACTGAGCTCAATTTTGATCGGTTTGACCCCGGCGGTTATCGCCCAACAAAGGCTGCAACCAGCGCCCCAAAATTCAGAAACGACTTTATCAGGGGATTCCCTCAGAACTGTGGAGGACAGAACCGTAGACTCGGACTACCAAAACTTGATTGGTGAACGAGAAACGGCGGCTAATGCTGCTATTCGGCAGCGCAGCTTGGGGGATACATTTCGCCTCAAAATCGGCCCCGAATTGGAATTTATCACTACTCCTTCCGACGCCCAGCGCCAAGGAAATCCCGTTCCTCTCCAACCCAACGACAGTGGTACAGGAGCTGGAGTTCAGCTTCAGCTAGGACTTTAGCAATTTTGAATGAATTGATGTCAAGCAAACGAGCGATCGCACAGCCCGATTTTTGAGGCTGGGAGTTCTTGTGACTGCGATCGCTCGTTTCTCTGAATTTTATCACAAGTTTTGTGCGGCTTGTATCACAGGAGAGTCTTTATTCTCAATCTAGAATTGGGGCTATTAAACATCAGACGCATCCCAATTAGATACGTATCTTTACAATAGCGCATAAAACTGGCGGTGAAGGTCATGGGAAAGGCTCAACTAATCGATTATTTGCGGGGAGAGTTGGCGATATCGAATTCTGCGATCGCCGTTGCTCTGAGACACGATGAACAAGATGCCGGCCAACTGCCGATGGTTCTGTGGCAGTACGGGTTAGTTACCTTGGAACAGTTAGACCTGATTTTTGATTGGCTGGAAACTCAGTCGGCTTAATAATTTAAAATTCCGAATTTTAAAATATGGATATCTGATTCCAGATTTTTGAGAAATAAAGCTTACCAAAAGATTGGGTCTAGAACCCCGTCATTATAGGACGGCTTGAATTCAAAGTCTAAAGATTACTTTCCAATCAAGTTTATAGCTACAATTGCCCATAAGCGTCATAGAATAATTCCATGATTGTACTAGAGTTCAAGTTAAAAGGCAAGCCACAGCAATACCGGATCGTAGACGAAATGATCCGCACAGCTCAGTTTGTCCGAAACAAAGCTCTCAGATATTGGATCGACAATTCCAGAGTTAAACTATCGGATTTATACAAACAATGCGCCATCATGGCGAAAGAGTTTGAATGGGCCGGAAAACTTAACTCAATGGCGCGTCAAGCTTCGGCTGAGCGTGCCATTTTTGCTATTCAACGTTTCTTTTCTAATTGCCAAGCTAAGAAACCAGGAAAAAAAGGATACCCACAATTCAAAAAAAACACTCACTCCGTAGAATACAAAACTTCCGGATGGGCGATTTCCACCGACAAAAAATGTCTAACATTCACGGACGGTTTTGCGGCGGGTACCTTTAGGTTACTCGGTAGTCGAGACTTGCACTTCTATGCACCTACTGAGATTAAACGAGTCAGAGTAATTCGTCGTGCTGACGGCTACTACGCTCAGTTCTGTATCAATGTAGAGCGAACAGAAGAAATAGTTCCTACGGGGAAAACGATTGGCATAGATGTGGGATTGAACCATTTCTACACCGATAGTACAGGAGAAACAGTTCCAAATCCTCGGCATTTGCGTAAAAGTGAAAAAGCTTTAAAGCGGTTGCAGAAACGAGTTTCTCGGAAAAAGAAAGGTTCGAGTAATCGCAAGAAAGCGATAAATAAGTTAGGCAGAAAGCACTTAAAAGTCAGTAGGCAGCGTAAAGACTTCGCCATCAAGACGGCGTTGTGCGTAGTGAAATCTAACGATTTCGTAGCCTACGAAGACCTTCAGGTGAAAAATATGGTGAAGAACCATAAGCTTGCCAAATCAATTAGCGATGCAGCGTGGTCACAGTTTGCCCAATGGTTGCAATATTTTGGGAAAGTGTACGGTAAAACAGTAGTTGCTGTAGCACCTGGGTACACTTCCCAAGATTGCTCAAGTTGTGGCAATCGCGTTCAGAAATCCCTATCGGTCAGAACTCATATTTGCCTGTGCGGTGCGGTGTTAGACCGCGACCCCAATGCAGCTTTGAATATTTTGGCTAAAGGATTGAAAGCCCGTGCAGGAATTAATTTAAATACGGTGGGGCACACCGGAATTAACGCTTGGGAACAGACCGACCTCTACCCATTGGTGGTGACATCAACGGGCAAGCCGACTGGTTGAACCAAGAATCCCTGCGCGTTCAAGCCGGGGAGTGTCAAACAAACGGTCGTCTAAATAAAAGTATAGGGTTGAGTGTTGAGGTTGAGGTTGAGGTTGATTTTTTACCTTTGGGTAAGATCTAAATATGCGATAGGGACACAGCACTGCTGTGTCCCTATTGTTATGGCTCCAGACGCTATCAAACAAGCCCCAGCAACTTTTAGGTGTGCCGGGGCTTATTTCGATTTAATTTGGTGGCGGGAAGTGGATTTGAACCACTGACCTTCGGGTTATGAGCCCGACGAGCTACCAGGCTGCTCTATCCCGCGTCGCTTTATATCTCTGCTATTCTCAAAAATCAAACCCTGCATCCTCAAAGATTGCAGGGCTTGTTTCAAGTTGGTGGCGGGAAGTGGATTTGAACCACTGACCTTCGGGTTATGAGCCCGACGAGCTACCAGGCTGCTCTATCCCGCGTCGTTTTGTCTACTCTCTAATATAAACACATCTTTCTGGAAATTGCAACCCCTCAATCAAAAAAACTTTTGAGGTTGTGGTAGGGGTTGCTGAAATTGGCGAAGAAGTATCGATCGAAGAGGGAGAGAGGGGAGAGGGGGAGAGGGAGAGAGAGGGAGGGGGAGAGGGGGAGAGGATTTTTGGTCGGTCAACTAGATCTACAATTTAAATGCAGAACAACTTAACTTAAAGCATCGAAACTTCGCCGACCACCTCCAATCGTTTAAAATCGCTGAGAGTCAGGTAAGTGTCCGAAAGAGTTTCGGCGATCGTCGCAGTAATCCAGCCCAACTGCTTGAGCAAGTGAATCGCCACAGCAAATTTAGCGCGCTTTCCTCCATCAGTTACCTTAATTGCCAAACCCATACCTTCGCCAACCCGGCCAATACACTGAACCCCTTCAGCACCGGATTTGCTCACCAATTCGCCTTGAGTCAAGCGCATCAGTTCCGTGTCAAATCTCCCCTCACCAGCAACCATCATCGGGTGGTGAGTCATAGCGCGGACAATCCGCTCCATATCCACATTGTCGCCGGAGGCTAATTTAGCGTACAAAGACGCCATTTGCCCCAACTGCAACAGATAGGTAGGAGCGCCGCAGTCGTCGCGAGCGCTGATAAACTCTTCGGCAGGCATGGCCAGCAAGTCAGCTACTTTGCCCAAAATAAGCTGCTGGACGGGATGTTTGCGCCGCAAATAAGTTTCTAGAGGCCAGTGCAGTTGCTGACAGACAGCCAGCATTCCGGCGTGTTTGCCAGAACAGTTGTATTGCAGGGCGCTCTTTTTGCCTTCAGGAATGGGGCATTGAAGTTTAGATGGGTCAATGTCGCAGCGCCACAGAACGTTAAACACCTGTCGCGATTGCTCGATCGTACCTTGATGAGAACTGCAAATAATCGCTAAATCTCGATCGGTCAATTCGTAGCGTTCCAAAGTGCCGCTCGCCGTCACAGCCAAAGCTTGAAAAGGTTTGAGTGAAGAACGGACAAATGTCGCCGTTTCCGAGTTACCGGCAACGGAAAGAACGCGGCCGCGTTTGTCGCAAACAGCGGCTTGGGCGCGGTGCTTCGATTCCGGAATACCTTCGCGCAGCAGTGTGACTTCGAGTTCGGGAGCTTGGGTTCGTTTTCCCCTTGTCATATCAATTTTAGATTTTAGATTTTAGATTTTAGATTGGGGTGAAAGAAGTCTTGAGTTGCCAGTTGTGAAGTTAATCTTTTGGTGATTGTTTGTAACTCAAAACTATCGGGCGGGCAGAAAACTGCGCCGCCCCTACGACTCAAAACTTCCCTTTTACCATGAACGATTACACAAAACTCCAAATTAGTCCCCCGCCAACCAGCAATACTGTCAAACCATAAAATGTCTGCCGCAGACGCCTGAGAATTGGTTCTAGTTCGTAGTTGACTATCAATTGGTCTTGAGCTAAAACTTCGGGAGTTTTAGGCCAAGATTGACAATCGTACCAGCCAGACTCTTCGTAGACGACTGTGGGATTGGAAAGTCGCGATCGCACGTAGAACCAACCCAAGTAAAGCCGCAGCAAAGCTAATCCTAGAATAAAACCGGCACCAGCGGCAGCGCACAGGGCAAACTGAACTGGATACTTCAGCGGAGCAAAGCTGGCTGCTGCTAAGGGCCCGGATACCAAGCAACTCCAACCCCATACCCAAGCAAGTTTTGCCAGATATGCGGGCAAATCGAGAGTTACCCAGCTAAAAAACCAGGATTCTGTAAGTTCTTGATATTCATTAACCGGGCGTTGTTCCTGGGGAACAGGACAAATAGAAACAGAAGTGTCTTTCACATTAGCGATCCTCTCGGCGCGGTGGAAAATTCAATGCGTTCGGCGTGTCCCCAGAACGCTTCTAAATTGTAAAATTCGCGCTCTTGAGGTTTCAAGATGTGGATAATCACGTCGCCGTAGTCCATGACGACCCAACTGGCGTCTGATAGCCCTTGTGTACGCAGCGGTAAGCGTCCCCATTCTTCTTCTACTTGGTCGGCGATGGCTTGGGAGATGGCTCGTACCTGGACGTTGGAGAATCCGGTGACGATCGCAAAGTAGTCAGCGAGATAGCATACTTCTGCGACGCCCAGCAATACAATATCAACTGCTTTGCGGTCATCGGCAGCTTGTGCAGCGGTCAATATCAGGCCGCGGGCTTCGTCTGGGATGGTGGCGTCGGTTACTGTGGACTGGGCCCGGGAGTATTCGAGTTGGGTTAGATCTGACATTAAGTGTTTAAGTTCCTAATTGATACGGTAAGGGGGAATTGGTGCGCTATTGGCTTTCGGTTGTTGGCAGTTTGAGACTGGAAATAGGAGTTAAATTCAAGCCAAAAGTAAGTACAGGATTGCTGGTAAATTTTACGTTTAACTTGTGATTTGTTCGATCGACTTGGATGTCGAATTTCCTATTTCGGGCGATTGGGCGCGGGCCATTTGCAGCGCCCAATTCCGCGTAAGTACGGTGCGCGGGTGGATGTAGCAGCGAGTTTCTAGCAAATATTTGAGAGAATGATCGCTAGTTTGCCACACGGCTGCATAAAGATTTTGGACGCTTGTCTCGCGCAGTGCTTCTAGTTCGGCTGTGTTGCCGCGGCTGGGTTCTATAGTGTCTGCTATAAATACGGTACAACTGAGCTGGCTCATGTTTGGTCTGCCGAGGGTATGATTGGCGATTGCGTCCAAAATTTCTCGATCGACCACCCCGAATTCGTCTCTAGCGACGATCGCGCTCGCGTCTGCGTGCAGCAAATGCGGGTGTGCTTCCAACACTGAGTCTAACTCTAAACCTTCGTTCTGAGCCATTTGCAGCAGCATTTGGGGTTTGAAGTATTTTGCCAAGTCGTGCAACAATCCTGCCGATCGGGCTTTTGCTTCGTCGAGGCCGTAATGGCGAGCCAAGTCTCCTGCTGTCTGTTCGACTCCGAGGATGTGTGTGATGCGGGCGGCAGGAACGCGCTGTGTGAGCCAAGCTAGGACTTTTTCGCGATCGAGTGCAAGTGTCAAATATTAACTCCCAAATTGTAGGATCTATTATTTTAGCGTTTTGTTTTAATGGACTGCGGTGTAGGGCTGACAGGGGTGCGGTGGCTTGTGGGATGGGGAGAGGTGAAGGGGGCGATCGGTTCTACCTAAACCATTCAAAAATCTGTTAAAGTCGGTGGCTGTAACGACAAATTGTAGTTACCATAGACATCTGGCAAAAAGACAGTCAAGAACAGGCAGGATGCCTGTTCCACAATAATTATGCCAGAAGTCTAATATTTAGTAACAATCAATGAACAACGAATTTACTTCGAGCAAATCTCAAACTGACTGGCAACGCCTAGATGCCATGACTGATGAAGATATTGATTTCTCCGATTGCCCTGAAATTACGCCTGAAACGTTTGCCAAAGCATTAGTTCGGCGAGGCTTACCCAACCCTAAGACGAAAGCTCAAGTGACCTTACGCATTGACCGTGATGTTTTGGAGTGGTTTAAATCTCAAGGTCGAGGTTATCAAACACAGATTAACGCCTTACTCAGAGAATACATGAAAGCCCATCAATAATGGATTTGCTATTTTTTGTATCGTTCTCATTTATTCTACTTTTAATCAGTGCCATCAAAGGTTATTTTATAGTTGCTCCGCTTCTAGCTTCGATGGCAATTTTGACGGTCATTTTGTTGCGGAGGGGATTTCCGCTAAAAACCTTAATCAAAATGGCTGTTGCTGGCAGTCAAAAATCTTTTTCAGTCATCGCTATTTTACTTTTAATCGGCGCAGTCATGGCTGTGTGGATGGCTGCGGGGACGGTTCCGGTTCTGGTATATTGGGGAATTAAATCGATCGACCCTCAGTATTTCATTTTTTGGGCGTTTATCTTAACCAGCGTTTTTTCTGTACTACTGGGAACATCTTTTGGTGCTGCGAGTACGATCGGCATTGCTTTGATGATAATCGCCAACGGCAGCGGTGTAAATCCGAATCCGATCGCCGGGGCGATTGTAGCGGGAGCTTATGTGGGCGATCGGTGTTCTCCGATGTCTTCGAGCGCTATTTTGATTGCCATCCTTACCAAAACCGAAATTTATACCAATCTCAAAAATATGGCGGTGACGGGCTTATTACCGCTGCTCGTTTCCAGCTTGTTGTATTTAATTTTATCGGCTTCAAATCCCGTCGAACTTTCCGGCAACAATTTGGCTTTGGAACTAGGCACAGCCTTCAATCTTAATTCGATAACTTTGCTGCCAGCCTTGACAATTCTCATACTTTGTGTACTGCGAGTCGAAGTCAAAATCGCGATGGCTGTTAGTATCATTACCGGAAGTGCGATCGCCTTTTTCGTTCAAGGTTATTCGCCGATCGAGATTCTGCAATTTGCGATCGCAGGATTTAAATTAGAATCAACTTCTAGTTTAAAAGATATTGTAGCAGGAGGAGGAATTTTGTCTATGGCAAAAGTTTCATTAGTTGTAGTTGTCTCGACAGCATTTGCTGGCATTTTTGCCGGCACCAGAATTTTAGAATTTGTGGAAGTGTCTCTCAATAAAGCTCGAACCAGAGGAGATTTATTTTTTGCCACAAGAGTAATTAGCATTTTTTCAGCAGCCTTTGGTTGTACCCAGACGATCGCAATTATCTTGACCCATCAATTAGTGGAATCAAAGTACCGCCAACAAAAATTAGATGATTATCAACTTGCTGTAGACTTAGAAAATACCGCTGTTGTGATTTCCCCCTTAATTCCTTGGAATATTGCAGGATTAGTTCCAGCAACTGTCTTGGGTGTCAATTCGGATTTTATACCCTATGCGTTTTATTTATATCTGATTCCTTTATTTAATTTGATTCAACTGAAACTGGCTAAGGCACCTCATAAAAATTAACCAAAATTAAGAGATATCTTACATTCATTATCTCGCTTTTCTTAAAATTATCGGTGTTCATCTGTGTTGCGTCGGGAGCATCTCAGTTTTGCATCTGTAGTGCTGTCCCCGCTCGCGTGCTGATTGATATAGCAGGCGAGCGGGGACGCTCGCACTGCAATAAAAAATGCTTCTTGCAAAAATGAGATGCTCCCTGTTGCGTCTGCCTTAAATCTGCGATCGATCGCAGATGTATGCAATTGCTCGTCTACTTTGGCAGCGGTTGCAATATTTTCTCAGCATGACTTGCCGCCACCGCCGCAAATAAAGCCTCATAATGATTCAAAGCTTCCTCAAATCCGTAATTCTCCACAGCATACTTTCTACCTTGCTCGCCCAACGCATCCACCCGATCGCGATTTAAGAACAAATCCTCCACAGCATCAGCCAAAGCCTGCGGATCTTCCGGCGCTACCACCACCCCGCCACCGCTTTGCTGCACTGCTTTATGCGCCGTACCAGTTTCGGGAACGGACGCCAAAATTGCCCGACCGCTCGCCAGCAGCACTTGAATTTTTGAAGGCATATTAAAGTTAGTTACCCGGCGCTTTTGTACGACTAAACTAACATCCGCAGCAGCTAACATTTCGGGCAATTTTTCTCGCGGTTCAAACGACAGTAACATTACATTAGTAGCTTTGTAAGTTTCGCAATCTTTTTGCAAGCGCGTCAGTGCTGTTGATTCCCCCACAATTACAAAAGCAATTTCAGGTATGTGCTTCAAACGGGTCGCTGCTTTGACCACTGTTTGTAAGCCTTGGGTAAGGGCAATATTTCCAGCATAAAGAACCACAAACTTGCCATTTAGTTTGTGGGTTTCGCGAAAGGGGTTATTTTCTTTTGGTAAAGGGCGGATGAAATTGACATCAACCCAATTCGGAAGGCAAACTATTTTTTCCGGGGGTACTCCCTGAGAGTGCAATTTGCTGACAAAACCGCTGTCGATAACGCTGACTTGGCTGGCTGTGCTGTAGGCAAATTTTTCTAAGGCGTCCGCAATCTGAATTAGCAGTCCGTTTTTTTTCACCAAGCCGACGCGCACTGCTGCTTCTGAGACGATATCCTGTACGTTGAGGACGATCGGGATATTGCGAGTCCAGCCGTAAAAGGCCACTGGAACGCAAATCGGTAAAGGTGGCATTGTTGAGAAAATCACGTCGGGACGCCAGCCTCTGAATGCTTGGACGGCGCTGGATACGACAAAACTACCGTCTAGCAAAAGTCGGTCTAGCAGGCTGGGGTGAGGGCCGTTGACGCGCAGGTAACTCCGCTGAATAGTGACGCCGTTGTGTTCTTCGGTGAGGTAAAATTTGCCCCGATATTGCGGATAAATTCGCCGCTGGGGATAGTTGGGCATTCCGGTGACGACTCGAACTTGGTGCCCTCGCTTGACTAGGCCTTGGGCTAGTTCTGTCATCAAGGGGGCAATGCCGATCGGCTCTGGATAGTAGTTATAGGAATAAATTAGAATACGCATAATATATTTAGTTTGAAGCAAATAGTCCTGCCGCTCCTCTACTCGATCGTCCACCCGGTGAATTGCAGAGGATGTGGTTGGGTGTCAGGGAGCATCGCAGGGGCGGCGCCCGGCCCTGCCGACGATCGCCAGAAGCCGCCCAGGGGAGGGCCCTGCCGGCGCCCTCAGGTAAGGTTTTTCCGCATTACCAGGCAGTTGGAGCGATCGTCGGTACGGATATAGTGCAGCTCGTCGGTGAGCTTGTACATAAACACCAGTCCCCTTTCTCCTTCTCTATCCAACGGATCGCGCTGCTCTTGCAGGATCGAGCGCAGCTTTGATTCCAGGTTGAAGGGTTGACCTCTGTCCCAAATCCTAATTTCTAAGTAGTCTGCAAACACTTTTACGTCAATGTCGATCGGCGTCTCGGGGGGCAAGTTCTGGTGAGCATGGCGGACAGCATTTGTAAACCCTTCATTAACAATCAGGCTGCACTGCCACCACAAGTCCTGTGGTATCAGCGGCAGAACAATATTCTCCAACCATTCCGAAACTTGTGTCAGAGCGTTCAGGTCTGTTGTAACCTGAAGGTCAAACTCGGCAATTGGTTGCTCGTCTTTCATTTTTCTTCTCCCTGGTCGCCCCCCACCACCGCTGTAGCCAGCGCAGGTTGGAGAGGAAAAGGAGGGCAAGGTCTTGGCAACATATTAGTTTAGTCAAGCTTGAATTGAAGAAGCCCGTTTTGCCTCAAGGTGAGCATTCCTTTCGCACCATTTACTCGATCGCGAAAATGAGAGACTTCCGATACTGTAACCCGCTTCGGTAGGACGTTTAAATCGGAAAATTTCCCGACTCAGCAGCTTGCGATGAGTTATTTCAGCTTCGACCGTGTTAGCAGTCGGTACTTTTCTCAACACACCTGAGTTCTTGTCGTCCTCGAAAACCCTGCTGGAGTCATTCGAGTACGACCTCGAACTCGCCAATTGCTAATTAATGCTCCGATCGCAGAGCTGGTAAATAGATGCACATTTTCTGTGTGAATTTTAACACTTAATACTAACGTAAGTATCGCGATCGATCGCCTACTTGACTAAGTATCAAGTTCGAGTTCCGGCTGTCGAGAAATCAACAGCAACTAAAATTTCAGCAATCGGTTGTTGACCGCTCTACATAGCGCCACTATTTTTGTTAAACAGCACAGTTATGGTTTTAACAATTAGTTTCAGGTCATACATCAGGCTCCAGTCTTGTTGGTATTTTAAATCTAAACGGATGACATCTTCAAAATCGCGGACTTTAGAGCGACCGTTGACTTGCCATTCGCCTGTCATTCCAGGTTTGACATCAAAACGCTGCCACTGAGGGACTTCGTAGCGCTCAACTTCGTCTGGAGTAGGCGGTCTGGTGCCGACTAGACTCATTTCGCCTTTGAGCACGTTCCAAAACTGTGGCAGTTCGTCGAGACTCGTTTTCCGCAAGATGCGTCCGACTTTGGTAATCCGCGGGTCGTTGTCATTTTTGAAAAATGCGCCAGAAGCTTGGTTTTTAATTTCGGCTTTCATGGCTTCGGCATTAGTACACATCGATCGAAATTTCCAAATCCGAAATCTTCTGCCCATCCAGCCGCAGCGGGTTTGTGCAAACAATATCGGGCCCGGATCGTTAATCGTGATGGCTGCCGCTATGGGTACAAACAAAATTCCTGTAATTATCAAACCGACGATCGCCCCAACGACATCTATCACCCGTTTCACCAACGACTGCACCGAGGGATGCGTCATCGGTAGCTGATTGTCGGAGGGGTGTGTCTCTATGGGAGTTGACGTTGCAGAAGGCTGCTCGATTGTCAGCACTTGATCTAGGCTGGTGAGAGCAAATACTGCCATCACCTGTGGCTTGAGGCTTCGGAGCACCAAGTCGCTGCCGCGCTGTTTGGAAAATTTCAGATTGCTGACTAAAGCACCGATCCCGCTACTGTCAATGAATGTCGTCTGACTGAAGTCTAGGACAATTTTGCTGGGAACGGTGTTTTCAGAGAAAAGTTGCTGGCAGGTTGTCTTGAAGTTTACGGCTTCAAGTACGCTCAAGCGCACGGGTATGTGAACCGAGGGAATCTCGTCCAAGTATGTAACCCGAAAATCTGTCTCTGGGGTTTGGCTGACCATGAAGTCCTAGTTTCAAATTTCAAGCTGATGTCTTTAGCCTATTGTGTCCTAGCCGCTCCACGTTTACCAAATATTGTTCCGATCTAAAGCCCAGCTTTATACAAACTTTACAAAAACCCTAAAAATGTGGCCGCCGAGCCTCGCCATATCACAGGTCAGGGTAGACTCAAGTCTACCGGTCATCAACCCGTCCAAGTTTTGGCGGAAAAATTTTGAACCCATCAGCTACCCAACTGTCCGGGCTGGAAGTATCTCATTTTTGCAAAAAGGATTTTTTTTAGTGCAGTCCCCGCTCGCGTGCTATGTATAGCACCAGAGCGGCGACTGCACAAAGGAATGAGAATTAAATAACTTACAATTTTTATTGTTGTTGTGGGATGGGCGTCCCGCCCGTCCTTTCTGGACAGGCGGGACGCCCATCCCACAAATATGTGTAAATTATTTAATTCGCGATCCTAAGAATGCCAAATTGAGATGCACCCCCGGGCTGGAAGTATCTGTTTTTTAAAGTTATGACAGACTTTGGCAAACAGGGAAAGTGTATAAATTACAATGTCTTGTCGTGTTCGATCTCTATCGGATCTTTAGAAAAATGGTATCAAATCTGAATCAAGATTTTTGTGGATTCAGAGCGATTAATTTTGTCGTTAAGAATTTTCGATCCTGTATTGCAGGGGGAAAGTTACCGCAGCGAACAGCTAAAAGTTAACGGTTAACTGTGTAACAGGAAAGTCAACAGTTAACCGTTAACTTGAAAACCCCGCACCAAAAGTCAGAGGATTAGGTTAAGAATTGTAGACGTTTTCTGACTGGGAGGTTTCGCGGCTGATGGGTTGGACTTTGGCTTTGGCTTTGGCTGCGTTGCGTTTCAGGGCCTGGAGACGAGCTTCGTATTTAGCCCGTTGAGTTTTTTTGGAGGTTTGCTCGATTAAGGTTTTTAAGGCACTACCGAGGCTTTTATAAGCGTTTGGCAGAGTGTAGCCGAAGCGAGTGGCGAGGGTGAGAGCTTTTTCGTCAGCGTCTACTGCTTCTTTTAAACTTTTGTCTCCGTTGTTTTTTTGGTAAAGTCTCCAGCCGGAGACGCCGCACAAAGATAGGGCCAGTACCAGCAGCAAGCCGTCTTGCACCCAAAGTTCGCCGACGGCGCCGCCTAAACCGATCGCCAGAGCCGCCATTTCCCAACCGTCTCTGGGGATGGTGTCGTTTTGGATGCGGGCGACTTCATGCCAAAATAGGAGGTTGCGCTGATCCATTGCTAGCTGTTCCCAGCGGATCAGGTCTATCTGTATTTCTACCTGGTCTTTGCCTATTTCTTCGCTACGGATTAGGGTGGGATTAACTTCTATTGTTTTTTCTACTGTTACCCAACTTTGGAGTTCTGGGGGCAGTATATTTTTCAAGCGCCGGATCTCACTCATCTCGGCTCTTGCTGTAGAGGTTGCATAGGATGTCATAGCTCCGGCCTATTGATTTTCCAAAGGTTAATATGTGTCTATTTCTGGAGTATAGCAAACCTTGAATCCAAATATAGCCTCGTGGCGGGGGTCGATCGACCTTTTGGCAATTTTATTTGATTTTAGTCGTTGTGGGCGATCGATTTCTTCCGACTATTTCATCAACGGTTGAATTTCCTGCCGCAATTTCGACCAAGCCGCCAAAACTTCCGGCTTAGAAGTAATCCCTTTTTGAACCAAAACAACTCCGTCCAATACTTCAGCAATTCCGTAAGAACCGTTCCGCAGAGCTTCGTCTGTAAAACGCACTGCCCCCCTAACTCTACCCCGATCCAGCGGAACTTTTAAATTATGCTGCTGCAACTGCCACAAATCTAACAGCGCATAATCGACATCGACTACCTTTCCCTCTTCATCTCGAAACTGCATCATTTCTAAACGGATGAGGTTTCTGCGACCCGAAAGGTGAGAAACTATGTAACCGCTTGTCGAAACGCTAGCAGCTTGCGGAATCAATTTTAGCACGGTTTGCAGGTCTGTGGCGTGTTCTAATTGCTCCGGCAAGGATTGATAAACCAAAGGATTAAAAGAATAAGGCGACAGAAAATACAAAGCCCCATAGGGATTGGAAGTCAAGGTAAATAATAGCGACAATCCAATACATCCAATCCAAAAACGGTGCAGCCTCGGTTTAAATCTTTCTGGATGTTCCGACCACCATAAAATTACAGCATAAACCAGTAAAGGAATCACGCTTAAGGTATAGCGAGTATTGATAGAAGTCGCTGATTTATTGTAAACTTGCACCAGCAGAACCAGCAAAGGAAAGCTTGACATAATCCAAGCTGGCAGCGAAACAACAGGTATAAATGCCAGCGGCAGCCACAAACCTAAAATAAACCTGATCCGCCTTTCTAAATCGTTAAAAAATACCTCAATTATAATTTGAGGTTGGGTAACAATCCCCCACAGCAGTTCCAGCGTAGACGGATTTTCTGTTTTGACGAATTTCCTAAAAAAATTAGCTAAGTAAAGCCGGGAATTGTCATCAGAAAACATGGGCATCACAACATTGGTAATCAGCGAAACATAACTAAAACTCAACACGCACAGCGCTATTCCGGCTCGCAGATAGCGGCGGCTTACTATTAAATAAGCTCCGATTCCGAACAAACTAATTCCAGTTTCTTCGCGAATTCCTAACGTCAGCGCTGCAAAAATCCAAAACCACACCCACTTTTGCTTTTCTAAAGCTAACAGCAAACTAAATATAAATAGAGGAAGTTGGCAGTGTTCGTAAAAATTTCCCAGCGTCGGGCCTATTACACCATTTGCTCCGTAATAACTGGCTACTATCATTACCGACAGGGGAACAGATAGATAATGTCTTGCTAAAAGATACAAAACTATTCCGGCGACGGCGATTAAAGCTACTTGCAAAACTATCAGGGTAACAGGGGATGGAAACAAGGCATAAATCGGCATCCAAATTAGAAAATTGATAACGAAGTGTTGCCCTAAATGGATGTAAGATGGAGATGACAGTTGTCTGTCTATCAGCGAGGCGCTGGAGGCGCCTGATGACAGGGAACTTTGAAAGAATCTGCCGTGTATGCTGTTCCAAAATACTTGGTTAAATAGGCCGTGATCGTAGGATGCTAAGAAGCTTTCGTAGCGAATTATGCTGAAAGTTAAAACTAATATAAAAAAAATCGCTGCTAGGATTGTAACTTGACGAAATCCTGTTTGATTGTTCCACGAGTCGAGAGGTTTGAATTTCATATTTTTTACTGCACCGATATTTTTTCTAAGGTTGATAGGACTTATCGACAAGTTGCCAGAAACCGGGTTTTTCGCCAAAATACTTGGCTCAAACCCTTAATAAGAGTTGAAAAACCCGGTTTCTTTAGTCGGAGCGATCAAGCCCTGGTTGACTGAAGTTGTGCTTAAATTCGGAAATAGAAATAAATTTGCCTTGGGTTTTAAGCTTGGTAAGGTATTTTTCGAGTTTATCAACCATTTTGCTGCCTGAGTCTTTTTTGACATAACCGGGTAATTTAAACTGGGAAATATCAGTGAATTCCCAGGGGTGAAAGTAGATGTTCAGATACGAGTCTGTTTCTAGCGTTAGCTTGGTTGCCAATTGTATCATTGACAGAGGAAAGTTTTTAAAGCTCAACCAAAATAACGGAAATCGGATCATAGGAGTGACTGAAATGGGAAGGTTGAGCAGTTTATTCGTATAATATGCAGTTCTGGATTTAGATAGATTATTGTATCTGCCGGGGATGTAAGTAGGATTCATTGAGGAGTTGTATTCGTAGCCTGCTTTTTCTATTTCTATGTCGTCAACTGGCTGAAGTCTTGCCATCCTGAATCCAGTGACTTGAGTATTCGTTATTTCTTCTAAGGTTTGCTTTGATTTTTGTAAATCTTCGAGGCTAAATTGAGAGTGGTAAAAGCCGTGGGAGGCGATTTCGTGGTGTTTTGATAGTTCTCTGATTGTATCTCGGTTGTTGAGTGCAAAGTTGGCTGTGACAAAAAATGTGGCTGTAATATCTAATCTGTCGAGAAGTGCAATAATATTTGACAATCCTCGGCTAGATATTTCAAATTTAATCTCGTCTTCCAGGCGTTGACCGTATTCTTCGGGGATGTCAAATTCTTCTAGATCAAAACTCAACAATATTGATTTATTCATAGTAGCCTGCGCGGTCGTTGTATCTAATTTTAAACAAGCTGATCAGCATTTTTAGGGAATCTTTAAGTATGTTGACTTGAGAAAGTTTGTAGAGATGTTCTTGTGAAACTCGGGCGGGTATCTCACCAGTTGTATATCCTTTTTTGTGAGCTAAAAACAGCAGTTCTGCATCAAAGGAAAACCCGGTAATTGTTTGTCTTTTAAATATTTCTTGGGCTGGTATTTTCTTGAAGCCTTTGAGTCCGGCTTGCATATCTCTATATGGTAGATTCAGGATGGCTCTGGAAATTAAGTTAAATATTTTGCCAGCTATTTTTCTGAGTAAGGTAAGATTTCGGAAGTTGTCTCGATCGAGATTTCGGCAACCAATTACGACATCAAATTTTTCTAATTTTTCTACTAAGGGTTCGAGATGTTCGAGGGAGTATGCTAAGTCGCCATCCATGAAGCAAATGCAGTCGGCGTCTGCATCTTCGCATCCTTTTTTGACGGCATACCCTTTGCCTTGACGGTTGCTGTAAGAAATTAGTTTTATGTGATGTGTGGGAAAAGCTTTGAGTTTGTTTTCTATAATTTCCAGTGTATTGTCGGTCGAGCCGTCATTAACAATGATAAAATTGTAAGCATGATTTTTTTGAGTAAATTCTAAAATTCTGTCAAAGGTTGGCTCTATGCAATTTGCTTCGTTGTAAACAGGCAGAATTACTGCGATTTTCATCATTATTGTTCGATCGCGCTTTCGCAGAAGTATGCTACCACCTCGGGCAAGAAATCACAAGTACAGGACATCAGGTGTCAAAAAGTTAGCCAACAATAAATCTTGTCAAGTTTGAAGGGGGCTGCGGAAAAAGTACGATCGCCATAAATTGTATCATGGTAGGCTTGACCTAGCTCATCTTTAGGGGCGACACGGGCGATCGACAATCTAGACACTCCCAACATCTGAACTCGAAAAACCGTCATACTACCGCCTGAACTATATACCTTATGAGGTTGTAATTGTCAATGATAAATTATTTAGTTAACAAATGGCCCGAGTATTTTCAACCCGGTATGACGCCCCGAAAAAAACGTATTATTAGATTTTTACTAGCATTCCTCCTAACTTTCATCACCTATCAAGCAATCCTAGAAATCATCACAGTAGAAATTCCGATTTTCGGCTTTCACGATATAGTAGACCTGCGGAATCCCCAGGAAATACCGCCGCTGCGGCGAGACTTTCCCGGCGACTACAGCCAGCAAAACTTGGAACCTTTTTTAGAGGACTTAGTTAGGCAGAACTATTGGTTTTTGTCAACCCAAGAGCTTTACGAGTATTTCATCGCCAATCCCAAAAAGCCGGTGCCGAGTGAATATCGCGATCGCAAAAAAGTTATGATTACCTTTGACGATGGCAACAAAAGCATTTATACGCACTTACTCCCGATTTTACAAAGACTCGAAAATAAATACAGCAGAAAAACTAAAGTAGTTGTATTTGTCAACTCCGGCTTTTTAGGTCGTCAAGACTCACTCATAAAAAAAGTAACTTGTCAGGACTTAAGAGACGGAATGCAAAAAGGATTTTATGACATTCAATCCCACGGACTGAACCACGAAAATCTTACAAAAATTTCTATGACAGCATTAGACAGAGAACTATCTCAAGACCAAATTAGACTCAGAAAATGCACCAAAGACTTAGATCCAAATCAAATAGTTGCGTCTCACATAGCCTACCCCTTTGGCGCAGTCAACAAAGAAGTTGACAAATACCTCGTCAAATACTTCTCATCAGGATACTTGTACGACAGTCTCAAATTAAAATTGCGGTTTTTTCCACCCAATAAATACCGGATTTCGAGATTAACAGTCAACAAAAAACACTCCGCAGAAAGACTCAGCAGCCTAGCTTCAGGAAGCTGGCTACACAAACTAATTGGCAAAAAATAAGCTATACAGCTTTTACAGTTATTCAATGAAGAATTGGTGAGTGCATTGGAACACGCAACATCGGAATCACAAAATAGCATCGAAAACCAAAAACCCTTAGCAATTGCTGCCGTTTCCCAACGCGCCGACGCACTGGATGCGCTGCGCGGACTAGCAGTATTAGCAATGGTTTTATCAGGTACAATAGCCCGCAAAACCTTACCAGCGTGGATGTATCACGCCCAATTACCACCACCAGACCATATTTTCAATAACAAACTGCCAGGATTAACCTGGGTTGACTTAGTTTTCCCCTTCTTTTTGTTTGCAAT
This sequence comes from Microcoleus sp. PH2017_24_DOB_U_A, assembly GCF_020738205.1. Classification (NCBI taxonomy): domain Bacteria; kingdom Bacillati; phylum Cyanobacteriota; class Cyanophyceae; order Oscillatoriales; family Microcoleaceae; genus Microcoleus; species Microcoleus sp. PH2017_24_DOB_U_A. Next base: position 11,239 of record NZ_JAEQCT010000061.1, on the reverse strand, counting down.
GGGCGCCGCGATACCGCTAGCTTTGTCGCGCCGCATCGCCAAGGGAGGGGATTTTAAAAAAGTAATATTCTCTATTTTGCAAAGAGGCTTTTTATTAGCATCATTTGCCATATTTCTCCAGCACATTCGCCCGACTACAATTAATCCCGACGAACCCAGTCCGCAAAAGTGGTGGCTGGCTTTGTGCGGGTTTTTTCTATTATTTTTAATGTACGTTCGCTGGCCACAAAAATGGTCAACTTGGCTGTGGCGAGCGATGACAGTTGCTGGTTGGAGTGCCGGAATTGGCTTCATCTCTAATATCAAATATCCCGATGGTAGGGGAATTTCTTTTGAACGCCAGGATATCATCTTGATGGTACTTGCAAATGTAGCGGTTTTTGGTTCTATAATTTGGCTGTTTACTCGTTCAAATGTATGGTTGCGAGTCGGATTTTTGGGCTTGCTATTGGCGGCGCGCCTGTCTTCTCATGATGCTGGTTGGATTAAGTCTATTTGGCTGTACTCTCCTGCACCTTGGCTGTTTCAATTTGATTATTTAAAGTATTTGTTTGTAGTGATTCCTGGTACGATTGTTGGAGATTTACTTGCAAGGTGGATAGAGTATCGTTCGCCGGAAGAGGCGATTTATGCTAGCTGGAAAAGTTGGCGCTATTTTAGCATTATGATTTTGATGTTTGCTGTCAATTTAGTTTTGTTAGTTGGACTGCAATCTAGATTGGTGTGGCAGACGACCTTAGTGACGGTGGTACTGTGTTTGTGCGGTTTGCTTTTGTTGAGAAAGCCTCGGAATGTCACGGAAAATGTATTGAGCCGCCTTTACAAATGGGGTTTTTATTGGCTGTTTCTGGGTTTACTGTTTGAGCCTTATGAAGGTGGAATTAAGAAAGATTCGGCGACGATGAGTTACTTTTTTGTAACGACTGGAATGGCGATTTTTCTGTTAATTGGGTTGACGATAATTATCGATGTGTTTCAGAAGAGATGGTTTTTGCAGTTGTTTATTGATAACGGGGTGAATCCGATGATTGGGTATGCGGGATTTGCGAATATTATCTGGCCGATTCTGGTGTTAAATGAATGGGAACCTGTGATTATTGAGATGACTTCAACTGATCCGTTTATGGGTTTTTTGAGGGGCTTTGGATATACGGCGATTTTAGCGTTAATTGTGGTGATGTTTACGAGGTTGAAACTATTTTTGAGGACGTGAGTTAATTAAAGGGCGAGTTTATCTTCAGCTATTGTAGCGGAATGATTTAACCGCAGAGAACACAGAGGACGCAGAGGGAGAGAATGGATCGTGACTTACGCACGGGGTTCATAAACCTGGTTTTTGGTCTCCCATGCGTAACTTCTAGGAAAGTGACTTTAAAATGCCACTTTCTAATTGATAAATCGCTGCCATAATTCCAGTTTCAGGATTGGTTAACAGGGATTTTTTGACATCTTTCAAGTAACTTACAAGGTGTTCGCGCAAAATTGGTCTTTCTATTGTGACTGTATGATTGTAATCCCACAAATCCCACATGATAATCCCGACACCGACAATCGGGTCGATTAAACCTACTCCTAGCTGACTTGCAACTGTACCGCCTGTTTTTGTTGCTATTTTGGCGGCGGCTTTGCTGGCAACTTTTGCTGTAACTTTGCTGCCGACTTTGGTTGCTACTCCCAATATTAATGGTTTAGCAATTAAGTAACCGCTGCCGCCAACTAATACTTTTAATGATAAATTTGAGACGTTTCCTTTGTCGCTAATTGTGGTGGCAATGTCGTTCAGATATTTGTCCCACTGTACTTGTGGGATGTTATAGTTGTTTTGAACTACTTTGACATTTTTGCTGACTTCGGCTATGTACAAGTTAGCAGTATCTTGAGTGATTAATTGAAATTTCAATTGAGCATTTTTGGGAACCAGCACGCGGTTAGCAAATTCTCTTTGGAAGTCTTCTGTTAATTTTTCGGAAACAGCGCGAGATGCTGCTGTCATGTCAAATCGGTTGAGTACGGCGGATTTGACGAAGTTGAAAGGTACTGTAAACTCCATCTTTTTTTGGTTGAAGTAATCGAAGTACCAATCGAGGAAGCTGTTGTCTACTCGTGCTATTACTTCGGTTTCCCATTTGTCCAATTCTTTTGATGCGAAAGTCTCGGCTGTTGTATTGGCTTTTTGAATGGCGTTTTTAAGGTCTTGGTTGATTTTGCTGAAGTCGTGGGGCGGGGAGACTACAACTGTTGTGGTTGCGGTATTTGTTAGGGATTTGGAGATTAGAAAGTTGCCTAGTAGGGGAATGATGACTACTATAATGACAACTGTCCAAATCATCGGTGTCACGGTTTTGATAAACTGGGTGATGACTTTGAGGCGTTCTGTTTTCTCTGAGTAGCTGATTTTTTCGCTGTCTCGACTCATGGCGGTTCCTCAATTGATGAGAATTTCGGGCTAGTTTTGATTATAGGCGGCGTTTTGGGCGATCGTGTTGCGGGCGTGTAGGCTGGGATTCTGCAAAGGTTGGGGGAAAGGGCGATCGCACTATATTATCAAAGCTAATTTGTGGTCAACCAAAAACTATCGCCCTCGCCTCAATTCTTTAATATCTGCCATTCAACTAATGCTCAGCTTTAACTTTTAGCCTCACTTCATTGCCGTTTTCCACCAACTTCGCAAAGGGTCGCTTTTAGGTGCCATATATCGCGCTTTAACTCGAATTAAATTGAGTACATCGCGTAGTGTTTGCGAATCAACACCTGCTTCCTCTGACCAATGCTTAACTATCTCTAGGGTTGATAAAATCTGAATCTGTGGTGTCTCTTTCCGAAAAAACGATATCGCCCGTTTATCATCCGTCGCCATTGCCCATTCTCGGTGAACCGCGATCGCGCCGGTCGCTGATTCGCCGTCACCTAAAATAGCAGCATAATTCACAAACGATTCTGCCTCCTCTTCAGACTCAAAATCCACGGTTATAAGTAAACTTTGTGCGATCGCTGCCTCGAATTGTGTCGCACCATCATTTTCCTCTCCCTCAAGGCGTTGGAGCGTCTTTAACTCGCACTCTTGCACAACCTGGGTGACTGCAACCTGAACAGGAATAGACTTCAGAATTGCCAGGAATTGACCCGAAGCACAAAAGTTTAGAACGCAACAGGCATCAAGAAGAAGGTGGGAGTGAACAATCTGCATAATTTGACTTCTCCCACTACTCCTGCATATTGATCAGATCGAAATGAGAAGCTTCCTCCATCATTCCGCTTGAATGTTCCCGCAATGTTTCTGCAATGCGGCGGGCCTCCAGACGATCGACATTTAGGAAATCAGAAAAGCGACTCTCTGTAATCAGTCCCTGATCCAACGCCTCAATCGCGAGATGCTGATAGTGGAGAGGGATAGTATCAGTGCGCTGTGGGATATCTTCTAAGCCCAGCTCCTGTTGTACCTTTCTAACTTTCAAGCCACGATCGCGCAATCGCTCCCAAGTTCCAGTCCGCACAAGCTCCATTTCTTCTAACCGATAAGCAAGCGCTTCTATGGAAACACCGTAGTAATGCGCTAGTGTGAATAGATGAGTCGGAGTAAACTTGCCATGCGTGCGGCACATATCGTTGAATCGCCTGAACAAGCCGCTGGTGGGCATCAGGAAATATTTTGGGAAAGTGTCGGCCAGTCGCTCGCTCTCTGGAACTCGCTGATACTGACCTTCAAATTCCAACACAGCTTTTCGCCGATGTGCGAGAAAGTGAAGGTATTCGTGAGCCAGCGACCAACGCCGCCGCTCCTCTGGATGGTTAGCATTGATTGCTATGCAACCGCCAAGTCGTTCATCGTAGCTGTAAATCCCCGAGTATTTTGGTGGCATTTTTAGATAAAAGATGCGAAGTCCCACATCCTGCTCTAAAATGTCCCGCAGACGTAAAATAGGCCCATCTCCAAGCCCAAGGCGCTGGCGCTCTGCAACTGCTATGCTCTCGGCACTAGCCTTGAGTGGCATATTAGTCACCTCGCACTCAGGAGGATAGTTCTGGGGAAGTGGTGCGGACATAATTTCTTCAAGCTCTAGGTAATTCCGACACAACTCCTCTAGCTGCTGAATTGCTGGTTCAATCTGTACCTCTTCTCCCTCACTGCGCTGGTAGGCAGCTCGGAATTGCATCTCAAAAGGTTGGATTACGGGACGAGATCGAACAAAGTCACTAACGGATCGCCCGTAGGCGCGGGCGAGTTTAATCAGTTCGGTTGCCTTAATGCGACGCTCTCCTTTCTCGATCGCAACTATAGTGGTACGTGCAACATCAATGATGTTAGCCGCATCAGACTGAGTCATACCGCATTTTTTACGTGCCTGTTGAAGGAGTTCCCCAAGCGTTCGCAGATCGATGTTGTCAAGGATGTTGGTAGTCATACATTTTTCCTCAACTTTACTGAGCTTTGACTGCGTGTCTGTTCAATACCTGCTGTTTGCCATGTTGATTCAACTGGTCAACCGCAATTTGGGATTTGACTGTATCCCATTCAGAAACATAGTTTCGATAAAGCTGAATCAGGTGGCTCCGCATATCAGCGGGCTGTAGGCTTTCTGCCCCAGCGCCGCGATCGACGATATCATCTAGGTCTGAAAACTCTCGGGTTAAAGCTTCCCACTGAAGACCCATTTCATCTGATACATTGAGCAAGCTGCGGAGGGTGTTAACCTGCACAAGCATATGAGCCAGATGCAAACTGGATTCCTTGGGCGGGCGCTTTCCGTGGAACACTACGTAACGGGTTAGATCTTCTAGATCGTTAGCCGCAAGCGACTGTCGTCTTAACAAACAAGAGGAGCAGTAACCACACTGAATCGGCTGCTGGCGATGTGGGCTGTCGCATGACATAGTTAGCGACGGTAAGTCGTTTCTCCCTTCTTCAGCCAATGTTTTGCACATTTTGGCTTTAGTCCAGAACAGAAATGGGTTTTGCACACGGAATTCTTCTCCCAAAAGTTCTGAGACGACATCGCTCACCATAAGTAAAGTCAGTGGGTGAACAGAGCGAGAGTGATCCAGTCCTACAGCAGATGCACGGTAAGGAAGGTTGATCGCCCCAATCCCATTCTCGTAAACACAGATAACCCGCCGATTCATAAGGTATGCACACGCAGCACCAAGCAGAGTGAATACAACACCTCGCGCACGCGAACGCTTGTTCTTGTGCTGCATATCGCTATCGTGGAAGCGGATCGGGACGCGGAAAAGATGACAACGACCGGGGAATATAGACTCAACCTTTTTTCCTACTCGTCCCTGGCGGGCATAGACACTATTGTTACTACCACTTCCAAACAGCACGAACGACTTTTCTGGATACATCCGAAGACGAGTGTACAAACCCGCCAGAGCATCAAGTCCACCACTCCAAAGCGCGACTTCACAGCATTGAGGTACTATTGACAAAAAAACTAATTGTTGCTCAACAAAACGTTCCGGTGCGACTCTTGCTTGAAAGTCGAAAACCCATTCGCTCCAAGTCGCCCATTCCAGCAAGTCTTCCAGTTTTGTTCTGAATGGTTCGGCACTTAACAATTCTGGATGACGGACAGGAAGCACCACAAAAAGACGACGCTTCTTCTCTCTGAGATTTTGGGGCGCAAGGCGATCGGAAGCATGGATTGCAACGGCGAGGTCAACGAGGTCAGCAATGAGGGCTGGAAACTCTGCCTGAACCCGATACCCGAATGCTTTATCATCCAGATTGATACCAACAGTTAGCTCTTTGCCCTGAGAGTGATCTATGAATCGCACACGCCCATTACTGTTCAATATAGGTTCAAAGTGCAAGGTGTAATCGCTGTAATCAGTGTTGTGAAGCTTCTGCTCAATCGAAGGTTCGTAGTTCATCGCAGATCATCCTCATCCCTATTTATTTCTATCACCTTTTTGCGTGGAGACCTTCGCAGGTTTTTCACATCTCCATCCGCAGTAGCTTTGCTTGCCCATTTGCTGATTTCGGCCAACATATCTGGACGGAGAGACTCAACACGCTCTGTAATGGTCGCGTTATCAACATCAGCATGGTGATTAGGCGTCAGGGGAATGCGTTGCTCAAATTTTGCCTTGTACACTTCCTGGAAGAATCGCTCTACAACAGCTTCCGGCAAATTGCTAGTTTCTGCTGCATGGTGATAGCGAAATTCATGTAGGATTCCCTTACCAGCACGACGCAGTAGTTCTTGGACATGATGCTTAACTTTCGCTTGTCCTACCTGTCGATCGATCTCCATGCTTAAAGCAGCCCAATTCACAGAGCTATTCTGGTCTGCATTTTCCATCGCCTGTCTGAACATCTCCCCGATTTGCTTGGCGTATGCGATCCCAATACCGTAGTTTTTCTTGATGTCCCGTATCACAGCACCCTTCACAACCCAAGCATATTCACTGTTGTTATCTTTTCCTTCACAAAGCAACTTATACGGATTCTGGTAAAACCACGAAAGCTGACTGTGAACGATATCTCCGTCGGGCATGGTGGAACCTCCAAGGCTCGGAGTTTGCTTGTATGATCAAGTTAGCTCATTTTTCTGACAATGTCAAGTATTACTGCGCCCAAAAGTAGTAAATGTCAGAATGGAGGTTCCCAAGATTGGGTATAGCCCACACTCGGAGATGAGGAAGGGCATCAGTGGTACTCGATCGCGCACCCAATCCCCCACCTCGCAGCAACAGACGGGCGATCGTACTAATTTAACGGGGAGGCTGGAAAATAGGTTCAACCTAACCGATGACAAAAAATCTTAAAAGCTTACTCTGCAAGGCTTTGAGTGGATAAACATCAAAAAAGGTGCGATCTGGCGATCGATCGTCAATGAAAAAGTGAGGCTTGTAGAGAAGTAGGTTCAAGACAGAAAAACCCGGTTTCTTGGAGAAACCGGGTTTTGAATTCAACCCTAAAAACGACTAAACCTTCGCTTCTTTCTTCACCAAATCACCCCAACCCAAATCCTTCAGCGAATTATTCCGGCGCAGCGGACGAGTCACCAACTCCAAAATATCCCGCGCATTCCCAAAGCCGTGAATCTGAGCGAAAGTAAACTCAACTGACCACTTAGTATTAATTCCCCGCGCTTCCAAAGGATTAGCGTGGGCCATACCGGTAATCACCAAGTCGATATTCTGCGCGTAAATCCGCTGTAGCTGATTGTAATTGTCTGGTTTTTCGACAATCCGAGGATTAGGAACTCCCATCTCGTGACAAGTCTTTTCTAACAAAGCTAATTCGGCTGCTTGATAGCGTTTGTCCATGTAAGGAATGCCGATTTCTGGGCAAGTCATGCCACAGCGAATCAAGAATCTTGCTAAAGAAATTTCTAGCAAGTTGTCGCCCATGAAGAAGACTGATTTGCCGCGAATGATTTGCAGATAATCTTCTAAACCAGCCCAGATTTGTGCTTCCCGTTCGTCTAAACCTTTTGGTTCAATGTTGAGTACAGAGCAAATCTTTTCAATCCAAGCGCGAGTTCCGTCTGGCCCGATCGGGAATGGAGCACCAATTAGCTTACACTTACGACGGCGCATCAACGTCGAAGCGGTACGGGACAAGAACGGATTCATGCCAGATACATAATAACCTTCTTCCAGAACTGGCAATTCAGTGTAGCGTTTGGAAGGAAGCCAACCAGAAACTTTGATGCCTTGCTTCTTCAATTCTAAGGTTAGCTGAGTCACAACCGGATCGGGCAAAGAACCGAAAAGTACCAGCGGTGTGTGCTTGACATATTCCGATTCATCTGCTGCAACTTCCTCTTTTTTCTTGCCGAAATTCAGCAGTTGAGAGATGGCGTTGCGTTCTACTTTCTGAGATTCCATCACTGGCGCTTTCTCAGGGCATTTAGCAGCCATCGCCGCCAAAACTGTATCTTCACCTTGAGTAAAGGCGTAATCCAAGCCGTTAGCGCGGGCTGTGACGATGGGAATGCCAATTTCGGCTTCCAGCTTCGGCGCCAAGCCTTCTAAGTCCATTTTGATGATTTCGGTGGTGCAAGTGCCGATCCAGACAATTACGCTGGGGTTACGATCGCGCTTAATTTGCAAGCACAGCCGCTTCAACTCATCAAAATCGTTTAATTGAGCGGAAATGTCGCCTTCTTCCAACTCAGCCATCGCATAGCGCGGTTCGGCAAAAATCATCACGCCCATGGCGTTTTGCAAGAAGTAGCCGCAAGTTTTGGTACCGATGACTAGGAAAAAGCTATCTTCAATTTTTTGATAAAGCCAAGCTACGCAGCTAATCGGACAAAATGTGTGATAATTACCAGTTTCGCATTCAAAGTTTAAAGCTTCTGGCTCAGTAGTCGTAATTGCAGTCATATTTCAAATGTTCTCCATTTAAATTGTTTTTCGTCTTGAACTTTCCCAGGCTAGGCTAGCGAGGAAATAGCTGTATTTGGCGATCGCGCGATCGCAGAACAATAATAGAAATACCTGGTTTTGGCGTAATTCCTGTGAAAAATAGATGCAGCAAACTGAATATTTTCGCAGCAGCAGCATCTAAAATTCCAGCTCAAAAATTCTGCGCGAGGGCTTGTAATCCCTCACAGCAGGGATTTAGTGTTTTTCAACTCGCTAAGCTAAAAACCATTTTGGTGGTTGTGAGTTTGAGTCAATTAAAATTTAACAATTAAAATTTAACAACTCGCAACTCACAACTCACAAATAGGCGGGAAAACTCCCGACTAGGATAGACTTTGGCGATCGCAACAACCTTACTTAAAATCCGACAAAAAGCCCGAAATCTCTTCATCCTCATCATCAGAATCCAAATCACCGAGACCTAGAGCATCTAAATCATCTTCATCAGGATCTCCGGTAGTTGCTTCCCCCAAATCGTCTAGTCCGAGTTCGTCGAGGTCATCGTCATCAGATACAGAGAAATCGTCAAGACCATCTTCGTCCAAGTCGCCCAGATCCATATCTAGGTCATCTGAGGTCGTAGCCCCAAACGGATCGGGTATTGCTTCGGCGACAAACTCTGCATCTTCTTCCCCAAACGGATCGGATATCCCCGCTTCGAGATCCCCAGAGGTCAAAGTCCCAAATTCTGAGGCTTCATCTTCCTCGTCATCGAGGTCGAGACCGCCCAAAGCCGAGCCTTCATCTTCCTCATCGTCGAGGTCGAGACCGCCCAAAGCTGAGGCTTCATCTTCCTCATCATCGAGGTCGAGACCGCCCAAAGCTGAGGCTTCATCTTCCTCATCGTCGAGGTCGAGACCGCCCAAAGCTGAGGCTTCATCTTCCTCGTCATCGCCCATATCGAAGTCTGATATGGCGTCTTCCTCATCCTCGCCCATATCGAAGCCAGATATGCCGTCTTCCTCATCCTCGCTCATATCAAAGTCTGATATGCCGTCTTCCTCATCGTCCCCGAGAGCGAGACCGTCCAAAGCCGAGGCTTCTTCTTCCTCATCCTCGTCCATGTCGAAGTCGGAGACAGATTCTTCCTCATCCTCGTCCATGTCGAAGTCGGAGATAGATTCTGCCTCGTCCTCGTCCATGTCGAAGTCGGAGATAGATTCTGCTTCGTCCTCGTCCATGTCGAAGTCAGAGACTGCTTCTTCCTCATCCGGTCTCAGTGCGTTAACAGCAGCAGCCAGACCAGCGACTCCGGCGACTCCGGCGACTACTCCGGCTGCTGTTAACGCCGCACCGCCTAATTTATTAGATTTGGCATCAGCAGTTGGAGCGGCTGCGGGTGCAGCAGTTGCAGTTGGAGCGGCTGCGGGTGCAGCAGTTGCAGTTGGAGCGGCTGCGGGTGCAGCAGTTGCAGTTGGAGTGGCTGCGGGTGCAGCAGTTGCAGTTGGAGCGGCTGCGGGTGCAGCAGTTGCAGTTGGAGGTTGACCGGCTACCTGTGGCACGGTACTTGAAGGCATACCCAGTGCTAGATCCGGGTCAAAATTTAGACCCAAGACTTCGATCAGGCTGTCTGCATCCGGCTTGAGTTTTGAGAAGGGCAGCATTAATTGCTGGAGTTCCGGCTCCAGGGCAGCCGCAATTCCCAGGATGAGGTAAGAAACAGGCCTTTTCCCGCCGTCGGGTGTGGCGACCGTGTTGTCAGCCGTCATGTGCAGGAGCAGCCAAGTCCGATTTGCCTGGTAGTAGTCCAACCACTTCTGTTTGAGAGCAACTGAAAAAGTATCAAAAAAAGCCATAACCTCTTTATCCTCATCCTGATCGCTAGACCTATTAAACCATCATCAGGTCTAGCTCATCTTCCTCCTTCTTGACCACTGGTTGCACAGGATTTAGATAAAAATCTGACAACAAGGAGAATAATTCGCGATCGGGCGTGTCGTTGGGCACTACTCCTTCGGGCATTGCCAAAATTTGGTCGGCGATGTTGAGGTAGTAATCGCAGACGTAGTTGAGGGAGGGATCGCTCTCGGCCATCTCAAACAAAGTCTTGCCTTTGACGCGAGAAACGCGGATGTCTTCAATTAGCGGCAGGACTTCGAGCACTGGCATGGGTACAGTGTCGATGTACTTGTCGATCAAATCGCGCTTGGAGGTGCGGTTGCCAATTAGACCGGCGAGGCGCAACGGGTGAGTGCGGGCTTTTTCGCGAACTGAGGCGGCGATGCGGTTGGCTGCAAATAATGCGTCGAATCCGTTGTCGGTCACAATCATGCAGTAGTCGGCGTAGTTCAATGGGGCAGCAAAACCGCCGCACACTACGTCGCCGAGTACGTCGAACAGGATGATGTCGTATTCCTCAAAGGCGTTGAGTTCTTTGAGCAGTTTAACGGTCTCTCCGACTACGTAGCCGCCGCAACCAGCTCCTGCGGGCGGGCCGCCTGCTTCTACGCAGTCAACGCCGCCGTAGCCTTTGTAGATGACATCTTCGGGCCAAACGTCTTCGTAGTGATAGTCCTTTTCCTGAAGGGTGTCAATAATTGTGGGGATCAAGAAGCCCGTGAGGGTAAATGTGCTGTCGTGCTTTGGATCGCAACCGATTTGCAAAACTTTCTTGCCGCGTTTGGCTAGGGCAACGGAGATGTTGCAGCTTGTTGTCGATTTGCCAATTCCACCTTTTCCGTAAACTGCGAGTTTCACTCTTTTTTTCTCCTATAGGTTTCTATCAAAACGATCGGGCTGGGGTTTGACGCTTTGATGTTGCGATCGCTACGCCTCTAATCGCCAATTAATTGGACAAACGTGGACTCAGCATACAAAAGAAAACCTTGGCACCTCAAAAGTGGTCATTCTTTTTGGC
>NZ_JAEQCT010000060.1:0-56705 GCF_020738205.1 Microcoleus sp. PH2017_24_DOB_U_A | reverse complement strand
ACCTTAAATGTACGCGGAGACAGAGTAAGACTATGAAAGGTAGCATCAGTCGATGAGGCGTAAAGAATCCCCGCGCGTTTACGCCGGGGAGTATGTCAATGAGAGATTACTACCCGCTGAGGTGGTTGGGAGCTTTGGGAGCGCAAGTCGAAATTCTGGTACCTTGGGACTTGCGAGAGAAAATAGCTGTAGAAATCCAAAATACTGGCAACTTATACCTATAGTCTTTTGCCCGATAATTATTAAAGCTATTGTGGAAAACTTGCATATTTCTGTGGAAAACCCCCTTTTTCCTGTGGAAAACCACAACTAAACGAAGTGCGATTGCTCTCACCAGATTGATAGGATTTAAAAAATTGGAGGAATTGCGATCGCCTTTCATCGCCTTCCTCCTTTATCACTCAACCTGCTTTTTACTGGAAATACAGCCTAAATCTTTCTTGCTTCATCCTTACCTCTTGCTGATTCCTTCTTCCCTCTCTTGCGCCTCGTAGCTAATTTGGTCGGAATGGTAAGCAGGCGGCTCAACGTGAATTAAGATGCGTACAGGGCTGAAACGTTCTTCCAAACGGGCTTCAACTTCTTCTGTGATCCGGTGAGCAGTTTCTACATCGACAGCATTGACAATCATGTGCATATCAATAAACACTTGACGCCCGATCAGCCCGCGAGAGGCGATCGAGTGACAATTAACAACTCCGGGCACATCCATGGCAATTGCTTGGATGACTTCCGGTGCGATCGCCATTTCATCCACCAACCAAGGCAAATTTTCCGTTAAAACTTTCCAACCGCTGTGAAATACCAAAAGAGCAACTGGAAAAGACAAAAACACATCCAGGGATTGCAATTGAGGTATCTTTAAAATCTGACCTTGCCAAACACCAATCAACCCGCCGATGACCATAATTGTCACCCAAACATCGCTCATCGTGTGCTGGGCGTCAGCCACCAAAATCGCGCTACCGAGACGTTTGCCAACTCTGCGCTCGTAAAAAGTTACAAAAATATTAATCCCCAGTACCAGCAGCAAAATCCACAGTTCATTTGGGGATATTTTGACAGCTTTACCGCCGTGTAGCAGCCTTTCGACAGCACCGCTGAGAATTTCAAAACAGGCAATTCCCAGAAAAACTGCAATTCCCAGAGCTCCGAGAGCGTCAAATTTCTGGTGTCCGTAGGGATGATCGCGATCGGGTTGCGGATTGGCATAATGATTAGTTACCAATCCTAAAATATTATTAGCGCTGTCCGTGACGCTGTGCAAGGCATCTGCCAGCAAACTCAAGGAACCAGTCAGCCATCCCACGCCTGCTTTAATTGCCATCACTAGCAAGTTTAGCAATAAGGTAATGATTAAAACCTTGCGGACTTCGGAACGGTTATCGGCAACCATAGAATCTCCTCTATCAGCGATCGAGTTTTCTGGCTTCTAGTTTAAAGCGTATCAAGTCACGAAAGGTTAAAAGTATTATAGAATCTAGCTTGCAACTAGATTTATTTTCATTAATTTAGCCAAGCTTGTTGAGAGAAGTTTCAATTAATAGCATTCTCGCAGTCCAATTGAGCTGGAACGTACTTCTTTTGGGTTACTATATTTTTTAGCATTAACGATTGTATATTAAATTTCATTGCCCATGTCTCTTTCTCCGCTGACACTGAATTTAGTTGAAGGTTCTGTCTCGTTTAGCTTTTCCCCGGAAGCTGCGCGGGATTTGCAAAGTGCGATCGCCACTTTGATGGACAGCTTGAAAGCCGTAGCAGCCAAAACCGCTGGTGCTAAAGCTTCTCCCCAAAAACCGATGGAATATCGGTATGCAGGGGATGTATTTTTGGAGGTTTTCTGCAACCCAAATATTTGGGCGACTCCTTTTGCTGCGAAAGTGCTGATTACGGTTAGGGACGATCGCCTGCGCGTCACCACCGAAGCCGAACTGAGCCGCCTGCGCGACGATCTCGCTCAGTATATCGAACAAGTTGGTTGAGATGCTTCAACCTGAAACCCGTCGGTTTATCAAGGTTGCATTCTTAATGAATTAGCAGGTTTTGTCAAAGCTTAGTAGGGTGCGTCAGCTATGGTTATTTCATATATAATTAAAAAGCTCTGAGCTGACGCACCCTACGACCAAACTAAGAGGGCTGAAGCCCAACAACGTACCTCATCATTCTGAGAACCGCTATATCTCTAATTGACAAGCTCTAAGCTGAGGCAACCTACGACTTTTTTCTAACTGATAGCTATCAGCAGGCGAAGCCGACCATTCCCACATTGAACCTGCATAATTCTTAGCATCAAAGCCGAAACTTGTCAACACCGAAGTCAACCACGCAGACCTAATTCCGCCACTACAATAACTCACAATTTTAGTTGACAGCGAAACACCTTTCTGCCGCAAGATTTCGACAATTTCCCCGCGAGAGAGGAGTTGTCCCTGCTTGTCCATCAACTGTTTGTAATAAAGGTGAATTGCCCCGGGAATGTGGCCGCCCCGCGTTTCTCCGTAAGGTGTTTTACCTGCATATTCTCGCGGCTCTCGGGCATCAATAACTGCTAAATTATCATTGCCTAAAATAGCTTTTAAATCATCCCGATTGATTTCCCAAGTCGAGCGGCGAGATACGATAAAATCTCCGGGCTGAGGTGGATTATTTGCACCTGTTACGTGAGAAATTCCAGCTTTGACTAAAGCTTGATATCCTCCACCTACAAAAACAGCTTTTTCGTGTCCCAAACTTCGCAGCATCCAAACAATCCGCCCGTCTTCGCCCCATCCTTTCACGGAATTGGCGATCGCGATTACAGGTTTGTCTTGACAAATTCCCAGTGCTTGCAGTTTTTCTGTTAAGATTGTGTCATCTTCGAGAATTTTGCCTTTGTGCGGAAAGTGCGATCGCGAAAATTCCTGCCAAGTTACGGGAATAGCTGGCGGGAGACGGCAAAACCACTTTAAAATAGGTGCGCGAGCATCGAGCAAGGTAGCTCCTCGTGACAGCAACTCCTTAGCTATATCTGCACTTACTATCCAATTATCTGCTAAATTACACATCAATTAGAGATAATTTATTGAGCAACTTTTGCTGTATTAGCACCGCAGGCTACAACCCCTTTAGTATCCATTGTTGGCTTAGCTGGTTTAATCTTGCCAGAAGCAACATTTAGACACAAGATTGTTTGGGTCTTATTTCCTGCCAAAAAGACTCCACCCACAAAACTTTTGAGATTAGATTGATTCGACACTGCATAATTAAATACAGCTTTGTTTACTGTATCAATTGAATATTTGTAATTAGCTGTGTCAGCTTTAATGCCGAGAGCTAGATTAGAAACAGAACTTGTAAAACCCGTATTATTGCGATAGTAGTCTTGCTGAGCTTTATTCATTTCTACCACATATTGTTTGGCTGCTGATTCCTGAGTTTTAAGGGTTGGCGACAACTGAGCATGAGCCACTGTAGGAAACAAAACTGGTAGAATTAGAGTTGCGATCGCAATTTTTATCTGCTGGTTACGAGAGCTATAAATCATGTTTTTACCATTGCTTAAAACTTGAATGGCGGTAGGACGCTGCACGGCCGTGTCTTTACATATCTGCGGCTTTGGCTACATATTTCACGTCAAATTCATCGCTCCACCTAATTAGCCAAAGCAGTATTATTCGCAAAAATTAATCATGAACTGAGCGGTGGAGTAACATACAATTAAACTAATTGTTTTGCTTGAAACTGTTTCAAATCTTCCGGAGCAACCGTGCCGTATTCTGTGATAATTCCCGAGATTAATGCAGCCGGAGTTACATCAAAAGCTGGATTGTAAAATTCTACTCCTTCAGGACAAATTCGGGTAGTTCCAACTTGATACATTTCAACTGAATCGCGTTCTTCAATGGGGATTTGGCTACCGTCGGAAAGTTCAAAATCAATTGTTGACAGAGGAGCGGCGACAAAGAAGGGGACGTTGTGAGCTTTGGCAACAATTGCTAAACTGTAAGTGCCAATTTTATTGGCGGCGTCGCCGTTAGCAGCGATTCTGTCTGCACCGACAACTACGGCGTGAATCATGCCGAGTTTCATGCAGTGAGCGGCCATATTGTCGGCGATTAATGTGACGGGAATTCCTTCTTGCACGCATTCCCAAGTGGTGAGTTTGGCGCCTTGGAGACGGGGGCGAGTTTCGTCAGCAAAAACTCTGCCGAGTCGGCCTTCTCGCCAAGCAGAACGAAATACACCTAATGCTGTACCGTAGCCGGCTGTGGCTAACGCACCGGCATTGCAGTGAGTTAGTAAGTTCAATTTTTCGGGTGTTGCTGGTAGAACTTCTAAACCTTTGTCGCCGATATCTTTACAAGTTTGTACGTCTTCTGCTTGAATGGTTTTGGCCATTTCTAACAAAGTTTTTTGTACTTGTTCGACGGAACCGGTAGTTTGATTTGCTGTTTTGAGCATTCGGGATATTGCCCAAAACAAATTAACTGCTGTGGGACGAGTCGATCGCAATAATTCACCAACTTGTTCTAGTTTAGCCAGAAATTCAGTGCGATCGCCCGTTGAGATTTCTCGCGCCCCCAAATACATCCCGTAAGCTGCTGCTACCCCAATCGCCGGAGCACCTCGGACGATCATAGTTTTAATCGCCTCAGCCATATCTTGAGAGTTGGTAATTTCGACTGTAGCGTATTCTTTGGGCAGTCGGTTTTGCTCAATTAGCAGCACTCGGTCTTCAATCCAGGTGACGGGGGAAACGGGGGATTTTTGAGCAGTCATCGGTTTCAATGATATGAGGGACAAGTTTCTATGATGCCATGAAGGCGACTCTTCCTCCTATGTTATGAGCGATAGGCTGGATTTGCCAAAATCCCTGTCCTGCCGTTGGAGATTGGAGATTGGAGATTGGAGATTTATTGCATATTTACGAATATATGGGTACAGAATTAACAAAAATTATTGTTCAACAGGGATACTCTCGATCGGCTGTTGCGGATTTAAATTGTATATTTCCCGGAACTGTTCCCCACTCCTCAAATTCTCCTCTGGAACATAGCACGCTATCTCTCGCTCGCCCAGCAGCTTATCGACCCATATTGCGTTTCATGCGATCGAGTTCTTCCTCAGCTTCCCAGTTTTGAAACTTTTGTTCTAGAGGGTCTGCCGCCTTAAAACTGTTATAATTAGAACTCTGATTCCAACCCTTTGTATCCCAATTCTGCTCAGTTTTATCTGCTTTAGCGGTAGTTTTAGTTTTCGCTTCTGCGGCTTTGGCCCGGACTTCTTTTCGGCGCAATTGAATTTGGCGGTACAATTCTTTGGCTTTTTCTATCCGTTCTTTGCAGCCTTGCATTTGTCCCCAGCGCTGATTTCCCTGACGCAGCAAAGCTGCTTGTCGCTCTTGGGCGGCTTGAGCGAGATCCAGCCTTTGAGCTGCTTTGGCTTTGTTGGCGCGATCGTTCCAGCGCTGAATTTCTTGGGCGGCGGACAGAATTTCTGCTTGCAGTGTTTTCTCTTGTTTCTGAATCTCTAGAATCAGTCGCAGGGTGTCTTCTTCTTGTTCCTTGAGTTGTTCTTCTATTGCCTGCAATTCCAGGTGGGGGTTGCTACGCAAAAATTCTTCTAATCGGGTTTCTAGAAAGCGGCTGACATCATCAAATATGCTCATTTTTTATGAAAATTCTGTGTTATTGGTTATTTGTTATTGGTTATTTGTTATTCGTTTTTAGCAGTGGAGATTCCCCAGCGATCGATTTATTAGCTACTAACAACTGACCCTTCGACTTCGCTCAAGGCACCGCAACTGACAACTGATAACTGATATCGTTTCCGGTTGCATGGTCAGGTGATTTAACCTTTCTAGAACACTATTGACACAGAGTCCGAGAATAGAGAGCTGAATACAGGACGATGCTACCGGAATTGATATGACAACTGACAACTGACAACTGACAACTGTCAACTGTCAACTAACGGATTAGAACTTTTGTCCGACAAAAACCGATCGCACATCTCCACCCTTGCGGATAACTGCTTCTTGATTTTTGATTTCTGCCAGAGTCCAACCGCTAGCGCCGATGCTTTCACCGACATAAATTCTGCGGGCTACACCGTCTACTTCAAACAAAGCAGCCGATCGATCGCCCAATTCCAAAATCCCCACTAGCGTCTGGGCGGAAGTCGGCGCGCCGGTAACAGCCGCTGCCGATTGCTGGGGCGCTGGCGCGGATTGCCCTGCTGCTGGCGCTGGTGCTGATTCAGTTTCGCGAGCCAAAATCTTTGGCTGCACAGACTCCGAGGGGGAAGCAGCAGCCGCGAGGGGACTGCGATTGCCAGCGGTGGCGATCGCGCGACCGGAGGCAGAGGCTGACGGTGAAGGCGAACCTGCTGCGGTTTGAGAAGCTGCCGGAACCGCCACATTCACCTGAGTCGGAGCCGCCGGAGCCACAGTCACCTGAGCGGGGGGAGGGATGACTACGACTTGGGGTGCAGGTGCTCCCGGCGCGGCGGCGGCTTGTTCTAGGGCATTCGCGATGCGGTTGACTGCTGTCGAAAGACCTGCGGTTGCCGGTGGCGCGCCGGAAATTGAAATGCTCGGGAGTGTTCCTGGGGTTGCGGCTCCCGGAACTGTGGCAAGTTGCGAGTTAGCCTGAGGAGCTTTTTTTTGTTCGATCGCTACTAGCGATCGCTGCACGTATTCGACAAACTGGGTGTCTGGTGCAATTTTGCCACTTGCTGCCGGCGTCTGCGGGGTCGGGGCTGCGGGCAAGCGCACCAGTCCCGACCTGCTTGCCAGCCACAATCCCATGACTAGAAGCAGCGACCCACAGGCTGCTCCTAGCAGGATTCGGTCAAATGATTGTTTGGACTGTTTTTTGGTTGTTTCTAGGGCGACTTGGCGGGCGATCGCTGCTACCTCTTGTTCCCCGCCTCGCGGAGGTTCTGGCGCCAACTGCGACAAAACTATTTGAGGTACCGAGATGGATTTTAGCGCCACGAATTCTGCTGGTGGCATCTGCTCGGCTGGCAGTCCCTCGCTGCCGTCGAATGCTCGATCGACTCCTTCAAACAGTTCGTCCATCAACCGATCGGCGTAGGACTCTACTGCCACTGTTTCGGATGGCACTGTTTCGACGGTCGCCACCACGGCGATCGGATCGGACGCTGAT
Organism: Microcoleus sp. PH2017_24_DOB_U_A; assembly: GCF_020738205.1. Taxonomy (NCBI): domain Bacteria; kingdom Bacillati; phylum Cyanobacteriota; class Cyanophyceae; order Oscillatoriales; family Microcoleaceae; genus Microcoleus; species Microcoleus sp. PH2017_24_DOB_U_A. The sequence goes on along the minus strand of NZ_JAEQCT010000060.1, from coordinate 49,554 downwards.
TCCAAGGACATCTGTTTGGCGATTACTTTTTGAGGCATAGTTTTTTGTTGGCTCCCGCTCCTCGACAACTCTGAGATTCTCAACTTCAGATTTCTACAGGATACTTGTGATGTTGACCAATTCTTGGCTTAGAACAGGTTAATTGTAGCTCAACTCATAACAAAATTTTTAGTCTTTGGCAAACTTATTGCCCGGTCTCTACTTCTGAAGCAAGCTGTTTTCCGCCTTTTTGCCTGCTAATTTCTGCTGCCACTTTTACTCAGCCTTAGTCTCATACACATTTTAGTTTTTTTGTCAATGCCCATTCAGGGCTTTCCCCGGCTCTAGACACACAACTTGACTTTACGGCTAATCGATTGAAGAATTGGAGAATTGGAGAATTCAAGAATTGACACCAATGACTATTGAAATACAATATAAGGGACAAATAGAATTACCTGGTGAAAAAATACAGTTACATCTATAAAAAAAGAAGGTTATAGCCTTTCTCAGAAAGATGAGGTACTAATGGGCATAGGGCATAGGGCATAGAGCATAGGACTCGCGGGCATACCTCACTTTTTTGAGAAAGGCTATATATTAATGTATGAGATATTGCCAAACATTTAGGATGGCAGTTAAATAGTATTTATTTTTGCCATTTAAAAAAGTTACAAAGAAATCGTCAACATTACCTTTGAATTCCTTGAAATACTATAGCAAACATCTTAACGCTTTCTCCACTACTTATCTCAACGATTTGCGCGGAGCAATTCTCGCATCTCCTTATTTTGCCATCAATAATCTCAACCGCGACTTCATCGGTACAAAAGGGTTTTCACTGGTATTCCAGCGTTCAGAGATTGCACAAGTCGAACAGAAATTCCCCTGCTTCAAACCCTATCTAGACCAAGCCCTACAGTCAGCTTGTAATGCTTTTTACCTCAACCCTCTACTGCTGAAAGAAGGTTCTCGCGTCGATCCGCATATCGATCGATCTTTGCGATCGTATTGCAAAACAGTTGAACCGCCCGCGACAGTCAGCGTATTGTATGTGCAAGTACCGACAAATCTGGAAGGCGGAGAGTTGGTGTTGCGCTGTCACAAAAAACAAGTCGGGCAAATTAAGCCAGAAGCAAATACGCTGGTGTATTTCCAAGGAGACTTAACCCATTCTGTGAATGCAGTTACAAGTCCTGGGACTCGCCTGAGTTTGGTTTGCGAACAGTACAGTTTGAGTGAAACAGAATTAGCAGATATTCCCGGATTTACATTAGAATCTCGGGCTGTAAAATCCAAAATAAAATAAGACAGTTCCGAGCTTTCATCTAATAAGCTGAGGTGCATCTAAATTTCACAGTTAAGTTTGATAAAATTATTGTGGAGTGGGCGTCTCGCCCGAAAAATTCACTTAGATTTTGATAAAATTATTGTGGGGTGGGCGTCTCGCCCGCACAAAAAACCTAACTTAGATGCGGAACAGCTTATTATGTCTTCCTTCTAATTAAAAATCATGTACTCAGATCCAGTTCAAACAGAATATTCTCGCCTCGCCAAGCGATATGATAGTCGTTGGTCATTTTATGTCAATGCCACAATTGGGGAAACACTCAACCGTCTAGAAATTAACCAAGGAGAACGTATTTTAGACCTTGGTTGTGGAACCGGGGTTTTAATCCAGCGTCTGTTACAGGTGTCTCCAGAATCAGAAGTTATCGGAATTGACGCCTGTGCCGAAATGCTCGAAATTGCCAAACAGAAACTACCTGAATTTGTGGAGTTAAAACTAGGTAGTGCTGACAACCTGCCATTTCCCAGCAACTATTTTGATCTAGTAGTTTCAACCAGTGCATTTCATTTTTTTCGAGATCCATTCCAAGCACTCCAAGAAGCAAAACGGGTTCTCAAACCTAATGGTCGTCTAGTGATTACAGATTGGTGTTATGATTATCTAACTTGCAAGGTTTGTGACTTTTTCCTGCGATGTTTTAACCGCGCTCATTTGCGTACCTATGGAGTCGCGGAATGTCAAGCGATGATGCAAAGTGAGGGATTGCAAGAAGTTGAAATTGAACGATACAAAATCGATTGGTTTTGGGGGATGATGACAGCGACAGCAGTCAATCGATTTTAGATTTTAGATTTTATGATTGATTAACTCATTGATCCAACAGTGATAACACCCGCTGTAATTCCCCACAAGCTGCCTGAAGCGATGGCGGTGCATCTTCTGGTAAGCTTTGAGAATAACATCGATCGGCTAAATTCTCAACATAGGTTTTGCAAATAGCCTCATTTTTCTCATATTTTGCGTAAGCATCCTCCTCATTCACAGTTTCTCCCTGCAAATAGTGTATCCAAGTCTCAATATTGCGCTTGGGGACGAAAATTGCGATCGCCTCATGGGATTCCCTCTTTTCCTGAGCATCTTGATCGAGTATACTAGCTAACTGATTTAGTCTGTCTTGTGGCGTACCCGTATCTGCATCAATTAATACCACTAATGCGATCGAAACCCGGTTTCTATTTTGGCGATAAGCTTTCACTTCCACCGGATACTGACTGCGTACATACTGTTCTCCAGATTGGCTACCGGGCGGACAAATCTTAGTCCGAAATAGACCTGTGAAACCTCGCTTTTTCAGGAAATGACGGGCAAAAACCTCCTGCTGTCTGTCCTCGCAGAGAATGACAATCTGAACTCTACGCTGACTCATTCAACCATCCCCGTGCAATCAATTCAGAAACTGGCAATCCAGAATTATCAGCTACTTCACTACTAATTCGTTTAACTCGAACCGCAGCATTGCTTTGACGCTCAAACCAATAGCCAATCGGTGAAGCTAACAGATAGTTAATTAACTCAGGATGGTGAGAAATTAGTAAAGCTTGAAGTTTTCCCTCGTTACAAAGGTCATAAAGTTCAATCAGCCAAGGTTGAATTTCTGGTAATGCTAAAAAGTTTTCCGGTTCATCAATCCACAAAGTATAGTCTTCAGATTTTGTACCGTGAATCAGGGTATATAAAGCAACTAGGGTTTTTTGTCCATCCGACAATTCTCCCAAGCGATATTCAATTGGTTTGATATTGTCTGTTTCTCCTGAAAACCGCAGTTTTAACAACACATTTTCTTCGCTGACTCGCTCAAATTTAAAATTGTTGAATCCATTCAAAACATCTTTTAAAATATTTCCTATTTCCGCAACCTTACCTTGATCTTCAGATAAGTAGCGATACCAAGAAACAAAATTTTCCATTTTTGGAGTCAAACGCATTTGTTCTTGCTTGCTTTCATCAACCATCAAGCTGGGAACAACTTGCACGATGATAAATCGCGCCATCCGTTCTCTAAACCAAGTTAACTTCGTGTTGTCGTTTCTTGGCATTAATGAAGGCAGAATAGATTGCGACCAGTCAAACTGGTATTTCGGGCCTGGCGAATAATCATCTCGATAGAGTTGAACTTCGCCGAATTCAAATTGTAGTAAAAGTCGGTTATCAAAGAGCAGACTCTCGTACCTAACACGACATTTATCTCCATACTCATCGATTTGTAATTGATATGTGTAGCAGCCGTCATTACCGAGAATTTCTAGCTCGAAACGCTGAATTTGTAAGGTTTGCCAGCGGGTGAAGTCCGCAGGTTTGAAAATTCCTTCTACCTTACTGTCGCCGCTGATAAATGCTTGAATTTTTTGCAATACTTCAAAAACAGTCGATTTACCTGAACCGTTAGCACCTAGAAATAGATTAATTGCATCAAAGTCAAGTTCAAAGTTTACCAGACAGCGAAAATTGTCAATATATATTCGTTTCAGCATGGGATTTTTTTACTTATAATTCCTCTAGCTCCTGTCATTGTTAACAGGAGCCAAACACAACACTCGGACAACCAAAATTACCCCAGCCGTTCGGCTAAGTCCAACCACCGCTCAGTCGCAGTATCAATTTCGTGAGTCAATTTAGCCAAACGATCGGATAACTTCTTCACCTCCGCAAACCCGCTCGGAGCATTGTTGGACAAAATCTTCTCAATCTCTGCTTTCTCTGCTTCCAGCTTCGGAATTTTAGTCTCTAATTGCTCGTATTCCCGCTTATCATTGAAGGAAACTTTAGTTGATTTTTGAGGAGCAACTTTGGCTGATGAATTGTTGGATTCAGCGGTGCGTGTAAGTTTTTCTTTGTCTTTTTGTCCTTTGAGTTCCTTGGCTTCTTCGGCTTTCTTGTAATCTAAATACACTGAGTAATTGCCGGGATATAAACGCAAATTGCCGCCAGGTTCCAAGGCGAACACCATGTCGATCGTCCGATCGAGAAAATAGCGATCGTGCGATACTACAATTACGCAGCCGTTAAAGTCTTCGAGATAATCCTCTAAAACCGCCAGAGTCTGCACGTCTAGGTCGTTTGTGGGTTCGTCGAGAATCAGCACGTTGGGCGCACTCATCAGCACTTTCAGCAAAAATAACCTGCGCTTTTCGCCGCCCGAAAGCTTGTTAATGGGTGCATACTGTTGGTTGGGCGGAAACAGAAACTTTTCCAACATTTGAGAAGCAGTAATGATTTCCCCATCCGCCGTTTGCACCAATTCCGCCACACTTTTGAGATATTCAATCACCCGCTGGTCTTCATTCGGTGTCAAATCCTCTGAATGCTGGTCAAAATAACCGATATGAATGGTTGTGCCAATTTCCACAGTACCAGAATCCGGCTGAATGCGTCCGGTGATGATATCCATCAGCGTCGATTTTCCCGCACCGTTGCAGCCAATAATCCCAATCCGGTCTTCGGGAGTGAAATTGTAGGTAAAATCTCTGATTAAAGTGCGATCGCCATAGGCTTTACGGATATTCAACAACTCAATGACTTTCTTGCCAATTCGGCGGCCCGCTGTGGCAATCTCGACTTTACCATTGGCTGTTTTAAACTCCTCTGCGCGCATATCCTTAATGCGATCGATCCGAGCTTTTTGCTTCGTACTTCGCGCTTTCGGCCCTTTCTTGAGCCATTCCAACTCACGCCGCAATACTCCCGAAAATTTGCGCTGAGTGCTGGCGGCGGATTCTTCAGCTAAGGCTTTTTTCTCCAAATAATAAGCGTAATTGCCAGCATAATTGTATAGGTCGGCGCGATCGATCTCCAGAATGCGATTGGTAACGCGATCGAGAAAATAGCGATCGTGCGTAATCAGCAACAAAGCACCGCGATAGCCGTTCAAATAGTTCTGCAACCACTCCACAGACAGCGCATCCAAGTGGTTTGTCGGTTCATCCATCAACAACACATCAGGTTCAGACAACAGCGCCGTTGCTAAGGCAATTCGCTTGCGGTAGCCACCGGACAAGTCGCCAATTTTGGCATGAAAATCCTCAATCCCCAGCTTCGTCAAAATCAATTTAGCCTTAGTTTCCAAATCCCACGCGCCCACCTCATCAATGCGCGCCGAGACAGTAGACAGACGCGCCATCAACTTGTCGGTATCGCCTTTACCGTGGGACAATTCATCCGAAATTTCTTCATATTCCCGCACCAAAGCCATTTGTTCGCCGCTGTCGGCAAATACTTGCTCTAAAACCGTGTGACTTTCGTCTAAATCCGGCTGTTGCGGCAGATAGACAATTGTAGAGCCTGGATTGACCCAGCGATCGCCAGAGTCGATCGACTCCAAGCCCGCAATCATCTTCAGCAGCGTTGATTTCCCGGAACCGTTGGTACCGATGAGTCCGACTTTATCGCCTTCATCCAGGCTGAAGCTGGCATTTGTCAAGAGTTCCTTGATGCCGAAGTCTTTTTTGATCGATCGCAGAGTAAAAATAGTCATGAGTATATAAAATTATCTACTTAGCTTTTGACATTCACTAGCAATTTGCAGTATTTTAGATTATATCATGTCTTGTACCGCACTTGATTTTGATTTGCGATTTCACTCAAGGCAAGCGAGAATTTATCAGTCTAAGTTTCCGAACTGGCAAGATGAGATATAAAATAATAAGTAAGAGTTGAGATTAGGAGCAATGAAAATAGATCGTATTACAAGCAATCCCAAGCGAATGAATGGGCAACCATGTATTCGCGAGCTTCGGCTGACTGTTCGTCGGGTAATCGAGCTGCTAGCAACTTATCCCGATCGAGCAGAACTACATCAAGAGTTTCCAGAATTAGAGGATGAAGATATCCGACAAGCTCTAATTTTTGTATCCTCTTATCTTGACGATCGGATCATTGAACTACCTAATCGTTATGAAGCTGTTGCTTGACCAGGGATTACCACTTTCTGCGGCAGCATTATTACGTGATGCAAGTATCGACACCATCCATGTTGGTGAAATTGGTATGTCTCAAGCCGAAGATGCCGAAATCATCCAGAAAGCCAGAGAAGAGGAACGTGTAGTTGTTACCCTCGATGCAGATTTTCATACATTACTAGCACTTGATGAAGCAGTTTCTCCCTCAGTTATTCGCGTTCGGATTGAAAGGTTACGCGCCCAAGCATTAATGGATTTACTGCTGATGGTAATTGCTCAGTGCGAGGAGGATCTAGAACAAGGCTCTGCCATTTCGATCGAGCCAAGCCGTATTCGGATTCGCCGTCTGCCACTCATACCGGATGTCTAAAAAATAGTCATCAGTATCAACAGTCATTTACCTAGCTTTAGTGTAGCATGATATCGCGTGTATTAATTGCATTATTTCTGCTCATATTGCGTCTTGTACCGCATCTTCGATACAATTATAAGTTAGAGTTCTCATCTTGAGCGGTCTTTGTTTTAGGTGTTGTATTCCCATTCAATTTTAACATCGATAACAGTTTAATTATATGAAATTGCACAACACACCTGAAATTGCTAAGTTGAACGGCTACATGGAAGCTATGAGTTGTTGCTTAGATGGTTGCAACTATGTCGTCCGGTTTAGCGCTAAAGGAATACAGCTTGAGGATAATGAATTAGAATCGCAAACATTGGATGAATTAGCTATTCGAGAGAATCTTCAGGAAGTAATACCTGGTTCGGAATTGCAGAGTTTAATGCAACTAGCTTATCCAAGAACACACCCTCATCTTGCAACTATGTGCGAGTGCCATCACGGTCTCACATGGTTGACTACCAGAGTCAATACCTTTATTGCTCGCATAAATCCGTCAGACGGGTTCAAGAATGTGGACAAGCACAAAAAACAGAACCTGACCATAGGATTTTGGCGTAATGTCAATGCGTGTATTGATTATGAAAATTCTCGATTTTTTCAGTACAATCCAGCCTTCGGTGTAGACGATGAGTTATGGGACTTCATAATTTGGGGCTTCACATTTTTGATTGTGAATGAACAACAACGAAGATGTTTACTGATACATGGTGCTGCATCAGATTAAAAACGATGATAAAGCGTTAGCCAAAGTTTTTGGTTGCAGCTTTAGTTTGTGACTTCATTATGTTTCGTTAGTGCGATCGCAACTGGAGATTGACAAACAAAAAACCTATGCGGTAAAATGAGGAAAAAAGCACGGATAATTCCCAAATGAACGATCGCTCCTCAGCAGATTTGATATCTGTGACAGAGTTACACCGCCAGCTTAACGACTTACTCCAGCAACTATCACCAGAACGATTACAGGTGCTTGCTGATTTTGCAGCTTATTTAGCCAATGCTGAAAGCGAAGCTGCAACTCAAGAACTTTTGGCAATTTCTGGATTGCTAGAGCGAGTTAAGCAAAATGAAGCAACTCTTAAAACTGATTATACAAACTGGAGAAGTCTTCGATCTGATGTATGAAGTTCTTCTCCATCCTGATGCTCAAAAGGTTTATGTCAATGCTGACAAAGCCCTAGCGAATAAAATTGCCCGATGTTTGGAGCAGTTAGAACAAACTCCCCGATCGCACCCTAATATTAAAGCCCTCAAAGGAGATTATGCAGGGTACTATCGCTACCGAATCGGTGACTACAGAGTCATTTACTCGATCGAGGATGAAGTGGTACAGGTATTTGTTGTGGCGATAGCCCATCGCAGTCAAGTTTATGAACCGTGAGGGCGAGTTAGTCAGCCCAGCAGCAAGAGTGATTCCAATCCTTGTAAAAACCCACTATAATTCAGATACCAACCTTTGTTGGAGTATTTTTATATGTCCTTGCAACAGCTTAAAGAAAAAGCCTGTCAACTCTCAGTCAGCGATCGCCTGGCCCTGCTAAGTGCGATCGTTCAATCGCTCCAAACTACACCAGAAATCGAGAATTGGCAATATTTAGTTGCACGTCCTCATGCTTGGCGCAAACAACTGTACATTAAAGGACGTAAATTACTGGCATCGACTATTTGGCGAGACATGACTGCTAATGGGATGTCACCCGAACAAGCCGCCGAAAATTGGGATTTACCGCTGTCTGCTATCTATGAAGCGATTGATTACTGTGAGAATCATCAGGAACTTTTAAAATTAGAAGCAGACGAAGAACGCTATCGATTGGAAGCAAAAGGAGTTCGACTTGAGTCTACAAATGCTGCTTGACGAAGATTCTCAAGCAAAATATTTGGTTAATCTACTTCAAGCAGCCGGTCATGATGTAGCCACAGTCAATACACTGAATTTAATGAATCATCCCGATTCAGTCGTGCTAGACGCTGCTAGAAAAAATGAAAGAGTCCTGCTTACACGCAATTGTGATGACTTTCAGGAATTACATCAAGCCAACCCAGAACATTCAGGAATTTTGGCAGTTTACCAAGATTCTGAAGCTTCTAAGAATATGAGTTATCAGGCGATAGTAAAGGCAATTGATAATTTAGAGATAGCAGAATATGACCTCAATAATCAGTTTGTTGTTCTCAATCAATGGAGTTATTAATTTACAATAAATTTATTGTAAATTAAGAAAGCTTAATCAAAACCCCGATCGCCCGTGCCTGCCAATGTATTATAATACAGATACCAACCAAGGTTGAAGTATCTTTGTATGTCCTTGTTATTATAAACGCAGGTTCGTTCTTATGTCTCAAGCACTTAGGCAAGACATCATCAATATCGCCGAAGAGCAGATTGACGAAATAAAGCAAAAGATTGACTACTATACCACAGAATATGCCATCGAATTCATAGTCGATAAATACCTGGAACAAGATGATGCCGGGCTCGGTGAGATTTATCTCCCTGAATTTCACAGAAACTTGAGATGGGGTATTAATCATCAATCTCGATTCATTGAATCGATTATTCTTGGTGTGCCTATTGCTGCCATGATTGTCGCAGAAATCGAAGAAACTGGAAAAATAGCGATTGTTGATGGAGCTCAGAGGGTGATGACTCTGGCAGCTTTCCTGACAAATCAGTTCCAATTGAGCAACCTCCAAACACTAGATTCTCTAAATGGTTCCTATTTTAAGGATCTCGCACCTTCACGCCAAAGAAAGTTTAAAAACACTTCGATCAGAACGATCGTTCTCTCAGACAAGGCTGATGAGAAAGTAATAAATGAAGTGTTTTGTCGCATCAACTCTTGAGAAGATATTGAATTGCGTACCGACAGATTTTTCAATTAAACTGAAGACATATGATGTTAAAAAACCACTTTTAAGTCAAAGCCTATGAAAGAGTTCATCAGAGACTTTAACAGGCGAGTGGCAGAAATTCAGAAATATTTTGAATTAGTAGATAAGATTGAACAACTTGGTGCATTATCTTCTAAATCAATCATCTTCCCATCAGGTGAATATATTGTTGATAGCGAGATTCAAAAAATCTTGCAGTCTCATTGTTATCTGCTATTATACAATCTCGTCGAATCTTCTATTAGAAACGGCATAACAGCAATTCATGATATTATCTTAATCGAGCAATTAACTTATAAAGATTTAAGTCCGAAAATCAAGAGATTGTGGTTGCTGAATGATAAAAGTAAAAGTTTCAGAGACTCATATATCAAAAAAGATTCGATCGCTGACAATCTTCGGGAATTAATTAAATCGGTTTTGGATGATGAGATGGTTTCGTTAGATTCATCTAATATTCCCATATCGGGAAATTTGGATGCTAAAACTATCAAATAACTCATAGATATGTATGGCTTCTTTGGGAATTTAGGAGTTGCGAGTAGAGAAATAGATGACATTCTGAATTTTGTGGTTAAGATCCGATGCGATTTGGCACATGGAAATGTTTCGTTTTGTGATGCTTTGAGTCAAATACTTTGGAGCAAGTTAGTTGATGATAAAGATAAATTGGTGAAATATCTAACTCATATGCTGAATAATATTGATGATTATATTGATCGGAAGAAATACAGAATTTAGCCGTCGGTAGCGACTAGGGTAAAAATATTCCCACTACTCGATCGCACCTTAATTTCCTAGCTTATTTTTGTCCTCCTTTGCGGAAGTTGTCGCTGTCGGATTTCTCTTGATTCGATCGCCCACGCCTTCCAATGTACTATAATTCAAATACCAACCATTGTTGGAGTGCTTTTTTATATTTCTGCAAGAGCTTAAAGAAAAAGCCTGCCAACTCTCAGTCAGCGAGATCCTTGCGTTACTAAGTGCGATCGTTCAATTTCCCCACTTTGATAAGCACGGTTTTATCATGTCGATTAAAACAGTCTATCGCCTAACTGCCCATCTCAAAAAAATCCCGCTACGAACAGTGCTGATTGTACCGTTTGTGCTGCAAATTGTCGGGACTGCGGGGTTGGTGGGGTATCTTTCCTATACAAACGGGCAAAAGGCGGTTAACAACCTAGCAGATCGGCTAGCAGCACAAATTGGCGATCGCGTCGTACATTACCTCGATACATATCTGTCTGCGCCTCATTCGATCAACCGCATTAACGCCGATGCGGTGCGCCAAAAAACAATCAATTTACAAGATTTGCGGCAACTCGAACGCTACCTTTCGTTTCAACTCAAACAGTTCGATTCGCCGACAACCATTATTTTTGGTAGCAAACGGGGAGACTTCGTGGGAAGCGATCGCACTATCGGACAGAATCTGATTATGCGATCGGATGAGTTCGATCGGGGCATCATCAATATGTATGTTCCAGACTTGCTAGGTAATAGAACCAAACTATACAAAACTTTTCGACAACCTGATGCCACAAATAGGCCTTGGTACCAAGCTGCTAAAGCTGCCGGGAAATCCACCTGGAGTAATATTTTTCAAGTCGGTAACAATACAGATTTAGTAATTAACGGCAATCGACCGATTTATGATGAGGCGACAAAGGAACTGCTGGGAGTCTTTTCGGTAAACCTCAACATTAGAAAGATTGCCAATTTTCTCGATAGCATAAAAACTAGCAAGTCGGCAAAAATTTTTATTATCGAACGCAGCGGGTTGTTAGTAGCCAATTCCGGGCCCGACAATCCCTATATTTTGAGCAACCAGCAGTTTAATCGATTAAAATTAACGGCAAGCCCAAATGCTACAATCCGCGCCACGGGTCTATTTTTAACGAATCACTTTGGCGATTTTTCCCAAATTAATCATGTTCAACACCTTGAATTTGAAATTGACGGCCAATCCCAATTACTCAAAGTAGTACCTTACAAGGATAATTTTGGTTTAGATTGGTTGATTGCGATCGTCATCCCAGAATCTGATTTTATGGCAGAAATTGACGCCAACAATCTCACCACAATTATACTATGTGCGACTGCCTTAACGGGAGCAATTGTTGTCGGCATTTTCACAGCCAAATGGATAACAGAGCCACTTTTATGCTTAAATACTGCCGCCAAAGCTCTAGCTAACAATGAAGGGAATACAAATGTCGAGATCGATCGCGCTGATGAAGTCGGGCAATTGGCAAATTCGTTCAATTATATGGCAGACAAACTGCAATATGCTTTCAAATCGCTCCAATCTTTAAATGCTGCCTTAACCGACAGTGAAAGCCGCATGAAACAAATCCTCGAAGCTATGCCGGTGGGAGTATCAGTTCATGATATTACTGGACAACTGATTTACATAAATCAGATAGCGCGACAGTTAGTAAATATCCAAACTATACCGGAGTCTACAATTGAGCAAATAGCAAAAGTTTTTAGACTTTACGATGCAGGAACAGATGAATTATATTCAATTGAAAAAAATCCAGTCGCTCGATCGCTCAAAGGAGAAACCGTGAGAGTGGAAGACATAGAAATTCGTTTGCCCGATCGCACTATTCCTTTAGAAGTTTTTAGTACGCCGCTGTTTGATGAAGCTGGCAACATTATCGGCGCGATCGCAGCTTCTCAAGACATCACCGATCGCAAAAAAGCCGAAAAGTTGCAGGCAGACTACAATCGCACTTTAGAACAAAAGGTGAGCGATCGCATTGCCGAACTCCAAAGAGCAAAAGAAGCCGCCGAAGTCGCATCCCTTGCTAAAAGTGCCTTTCTTGCCAATATGAGCCACGAATTGCGTACTCCCCTCAATGCCATTCTCGGCTACACTCAAATACTTTCCCGACAGCCAGATTTTTCTCCCCGCGACAAAGAGCAAATTCGCACGATCCAGCAGTGCGGTTCTCAGTTGCTGACTTTAATTAATGATATTTTAGATTTGGCTAAAATTGAAGCTGAAAAGATGGAGTTAACTGTTAACGATGTTTGTTTGTCGGATTTTCTCAATGACATATTAGAAATTTTTCGGTTCAAAGCCGAAGAAAAGAACCTGGTCTTTGTCACCCAAATAGCAGGTAAAATTCCGGATTTTGTATCTGTCGATGAAAAGCGGTTGCGTCAAATTCTCCTGAATTTATTAAGTAACGCGATTAAATTTACTGATGAAGGTAGCATACTTTTTAAGGTAGAGGTAATTGAGAACAGTCAACCTGTTGCAGGAATATTGAGCGGGGGCCAGGAATCAGATTTTTTATTTAATGCAAGTCCCGCCTTCCCAATTACCAAAATCCACTTTCAAGTTAAAGATACAGGCATCGGAATTACTAGCGATGCAATAGAACGAATATTTCTACCTTTTGAACAAGTGAACGAAATCGGGCAGAAAACAGAAGGGACGGGTTTGGGATTAAACATTGCCCAAACCTTAGTTTCGCTGATGGGAGGGGAACTCAAAGTCGAAAGTTGTTGGGGTGTTGGGAGTACGTTTTGGTTTGAGATTGAATTGTCCCTCGCAGATGTGCTCCTACCAGTTTTGCCACCACCACAGCAACCCGTAATTACAGGTTATGAAGGTCAACGGCGTAGAATATTAGTTGTTGACGATAGCCCAGAAAATCGCTCTTTGATGGTGGATATTTTAGCACCGCTGGGTTTTGAGTTAATTGAGGCTGATTCTGGTGAAAGAGGTTTAGCAATAGCGATTTCCCAGGAACCGGATTTAATTATTGCTGACTTGTTGATGCCTGGAATCAGCGGTTTTGAACTCTGCGCTCAATTGCGTTGTTTGCCAATGTTTCGGGAGACGCCAATCTTGATTGCTACTAGCGGGCTGTTCGAGTTGGAGTTGGAAAAGCAAGAGGAAATAGGCTACACTGATTTTATCAGTAAATTTTTTATAATTGATGATTTTTTGGCAAAAATACAGAATTATCTGGGACTGATTTGGATTTTTGAGGCTTCGGGCGATTCCCTACGGGATAACTCCATCGCGCGTACTTTCTCTGAATTGGCGATCGGCTCAGAAGACGTAGAAATGCCTCCCCGCGAAGAGTTACTTTATTTGTACGAAGCCGCTCAAATCGGTAATTTCGAGCAGGTTAAGTACGAAGCACAGCGCCTGCAAGAGTTAAATCCGACCTATGCCCTATTTGCTCGGAAAATTTGGCAGTTAGTCGATCGCTATGACGATGACGCGATAATTAAACTAATTGGGCCTTACTTAAATCCGGGCGACTAAAATTGCTTCCTAGTACGGAGTTCAATCCTCATAATCTGATTTAACAAGCAGTTATAGCCTCAATCCTAAAAATCGTTCGGAGCCAGCAAACTTGCAGTATAAATAGTAAGGGTGTGAGAGCGACCTCTACCTAGAAGGAAGAGGATTGGAGTAATGAATAGTCTGATTTTAATTTCTCCCTCAAAGACTTGGGGCTTTCAACCAATTCTTTCTGGTAAGTAAGTCATGGCCAGTGAAACGTAAGCGTTGGGATGCGCGACGATCGCCATCGCTGGTATTGGGTACATCTTATTTTTGCATTTTTAGTAGTGCTGTCCCCGCTCGCGTGCTGTGTAAAGCACGCGAGCGGGGACAGCACTGTAAAAAACATCCTTTTTGCGAAAATGAGATGCTCCCGCTGGTATGTATGGCAGTTGTACGTCACGGCACCAGAAACCCAGTTTTTCACACTCTAAAGTTGATATAACCGAGCAAATTTGAAGAATAAATAGTAGAATAGATTTCTATAAGGGTTCCATCTCCTACATCCGATCTGTTGCACCAAATTCTACCAAACTCAAGCAGCCGAGTAACAGCGATGCAACATCTCGGCTTTCAGGTTGAGTTTGTGGCAAGCAACTCTGTTTCTCTATTCAATGCCTTCTCATATTCTTGTATGTTGGGTTAAGACACTCCCAATCAACCTACTTTATGTGAGCCATTTCGTTGATTTTCAAACATAAAAATATGCAGACTCAGCCAAAAAGCAAAGTATTAATCGTAGACGACCAACCCGCTAATATTAACATATTATCATATTTCCTAGTGGAATACGGATTTGAGATTTTTGTAGCTACAACGGGAGAAAAAGCGCTGGATAGAGTCACAAAAATCTTGCCAGATATCATTTTGCTAGATGTGATGATGCCGGGAATAGACGGATTTGAAACCTGCCGCCGCCTGAAATCAATAGATGAAGTTAAGGACATTCCCGTAATTTTTATGACAGCTCTTTCCGAGGCTGCGGATAAAGTGAAAGGGTTGACTTTGGGTGCAGTAGACTACATCACTAAACCGCTGGAGCACGAAGAGACGATCGCCCGCATCAACGTTCACCTACAACTGCGAAACCTCACCAAACAATTAGAACAACAAAATATGCTGTTGCGATCGGAAGTGCGATCGCGCCAATTAGCCGAGTTAGCCCTGCGCTTTTCCGAAGAAAAATTTGCCAAAGCTTTTCGCAGCAGCCCCGCCGCCATGACAATCGCCACACTGGAAAAGGGATACTTAACGGAAGTCAACCAGAGCTTTTGCAACCTCACCGGCTATTTTCCCGAGGAAATCTTGGGAAAAACCGATCGCCAAATCAATTTATGGGAGAATTTGGGCGATCGCGATCGTTTCTTAGAAATCTTGCACATATCCGGCAGTATTTACAAACAAGAATTCCAGTTTCGTACCAAGTTCGACAATATCAAGTGTGTCCTCATATCCGCAGAAATCATTAGCATTGGCGACACCAACTGCATTCTAATGATGACTTACGACATTACCGAGCAAAAGCTTGCACAAGAAACCTCATACCGCCGCGAACAAGAATTCAGGGCCTTAGCGGAAAATTCCCCGGATATGATTGCCCGATTTGACAAGCAACTGCGCCACCTTTACGTCAATCCAGCAGCCGAATTAGCGACAGGAATCCCCGCCGCAGCATTCACGGGTAAAACCCATCGAGAGTTAGGAATGTCTGAGGAAGTGGTGATGCTCTCGGAAGCAGCTTTGTGCGCCGTATTCGCTAACGGCACCGAACAGTGCTTTGAGTTTAATTTTCTCACAAAATCAGGCACTAAATTTTATCAAGTTTGCATGGTTCCTGAATTTAAGCGCGATCGGATAATTGCATCTGTCTTATCTGTCAGCCGCGACATCACCGCTGTCAAACAAGCCGAACTGGAACTGCGAAAAAGCGAACTGCGGGAACGAGAAAAAGCTACTCAATTAAAATTAACATTAGACAATCTCCGACGCACCCAATCCCAACTGATTCAAACGGAAAAAATGTTAAGTCTCGGGAGAATGGTAGCAGGAGTTGCCCACGAAATTAACAATCCCAATAGTTTTATTTTGGGCAATATCAATCCAGCCCGCCACTATTTCCAAGATTTAAACAACCTCCTGGAACTTTACAAAAACAAATATCCAGAACCCGGAGCCGAAATACAACAACTCGCTGAGAGTATAGATTTAGATTTTTTGCAAAAAGATTGGTCGCGGCTAATGCAGTCAATCGAGTCTGGAGCATCGCGCATCCAACAAATTGTTGAATCGTTAAAGTTTTTCACAAAGCTCGACGAATCCGGCATCAAAGAAGTAGATATCAATCAAAATCTCGATCACACTTTACTATTCGTCCAGCACCGAGCGGGAGGTAAAGGTGTTAGCAAAAAAAGCGGGAGCAGCATTATTTCTCAAGAGATTGAGGTAATAAAAAACTACGGCAACCTGCCGGAAGTTCCCTGTTACAGCAGTCAGTTGAATCAGGTGTTTGCCAGTTTGCTAAATAATGCCATTGATGCCCTAGAAACTCAACCTTACCCCAAAATAGAGATTCATACTGAGCTGGAAACAGCAGAATGTTCGGGAGTTGGCAAAGGCAAAGCAGCAAGAGCTTACAATCAGTTGTCAGCGACAATTACTCCCGAAAATTCTCCCAGTCAATTCGCAGTGATTCGGATTGCTGACAACGGTATTGGCATGAGTGAAGCAGTGGTAAAAAAGATGTTTGACCCGTTTTTTACCACAAAACCTGTAGGGAGTGGCACGGGATTGGGTTTATCTATCAGTCACCAAATTGTTGTCGAACAACACGGCGGTCAAATTAGTTGTATTTCTGCTCCCGGTAAAGGGACAGAATTCGTTGTGAAGATTCCTTTACAACAGGTAACTTGCGATCGGGAAACTCGACACCCGGTTTCTTTGTAAGTCAGTCAGTAGGATGCCGATCGCAGGGGAAAATTCTTAAGTAGGCGATCGCCACATTATTGTACCCGCACTCGGCACCCTAACATAACTTCCTTCTTGCTTCGGCCGAATGCTATAACAAAAAAATAATTAACAAGCGCACACAGCAAATGAAATATTTCTTCTTATCCGACGGCTGGAAAGTGGGGCGCGTCTGGGGAGTTGGCGGCGAGTGGACAGCAGCCGGCTGGAGGCGCCAGCCAGACATCCAACAGCTCAAGCTCTCCCTGTTGGATCGCAACGAAAAAATGTGGCTCTACCGCGTAGAAGACGCCGTGCTCATGGTAGAAGTCAAACCCTGTGCCCCTCCCGATCCCGCAGATCCGGCAAAAAATATCGGCAGCGTCACCCTCACCAGACTGATCGATGCCGAGCAAGTCCTCGAACGCCTCGGGACGATCGCCACCCGCTGCGAAATCGAGAACCCGCAATTAATGTAAGGCCGAACATATTGCAATCGGTTCTAACACTCGATACACTTCTTTAAATAACTTTCATTTTTATGCCTCCACCCCTGTGAGGGTTTAAAACAGTAGCCGAAAAATCTAGACTTGTCTAGATTTTTCAGACTTTGACGATCGCCGAGCAATAAATCGTTATAAACTGGAAAAACGCTTGATTGGTGCGGGTTGCTAAAGCTGACTGGGCATGAAAACCACAGAAACACACTTGGCACAAATTAATCATCAAAAAATCAAATATGGAAGTCCTCTGCTAATAAGGGCAGTCTCTAACTGGGAAGATTAGGCCAACCTGAGCAATCAGGAAGCTTATAGCACTTGATCTAGGCTAAACATAGACCGCTAAGTTTGATTTACAGATTTCTGTAGGTTTTTAGAAGCGGTAGAAAGGATTCGGCACTCGTCAGAATTTACAGCCCGCAGGTAACTGCACGGCATTGAGAATCTGATTTTTCCGTCAAAATAGACATCATCACTTACACCTTGGAGAACCGCAGTCAATGGGACTACCCTGGTATCGCGTACACACAGTCGTCTTAAATGACCCAGGTCGATTGATTTCTGTACACTTAATGCACACTGCCCTCGTGGCTGGTTGGGCCGGCTCAATGGCCCTTTACGAACTAGCAGTTTTTGACCCCACAGACCCAGTTCTTAACCCGATGTGGCGTCAAGGGATGTTCGTGCTACCCTTCATGGCTCGCTTAGGAGTCACCGGTTCTTGGGGCGGTTGGAGCCTCACCGGCGAAACTAACGTCGATCCGGGCTTCTGGTCTGTTGAAGGCGTTGCTGTTGCTCACATCATCCTCTCCGGTTTGCTGTTTTTAGCAGCAGTCTGGCACTGGGTATTCTGGGATTTGGAACTCTTCAGAGATCCTCGCACCGGCGAACCAGCCCTCGACTTGCCAAAAATGTTTGGCATTCACTTGTTCCTCTCCGGCTTGCTGTGCTTCGGCTTCGGGGCATTTCACCTTTCCGGACTTTTTGGCCCGGGAATGTGGGTTTCCGACCCCTACGGCTTGACCGGTCACGTCCAACCAGTGGCGCCTGCTTGGGGCCCTGAAGGCTTCGATCCGTTCAATCCCGGTGGCATCGTCGCTCACCACATTGCAGCGGGTGTAGTCGGCGTAATTGCCGGTTTGTTCCACTTGACTGTGCGGCCGCCGGAACGTCTTTACAAAGCCCTGCGGATGGGTAACATCGAAACTGTACTTTCTAGCAGTATTGCTGCTGTGTTCTTTGCAGCTTTCGTGGTTGCGGGTACGATGTGGTACGGTTCTGCTGCTACTCCGATCGAGCTTTTCGGCCCGACTCGCTATCAGTGGGACGGCAACTATTTCCAACAAGAGATCGATCGCAGAGCTCAAGCTAGCTTGGCCGCCGGTCAAAGCTTCCAACAAGCTTACGAGCAAATTCCCGAAAAATTGGCTTTCTACGACTACGTGGGCAACTCTCCTGCTAAAGGTGGTTTGTTCCGTGCTGGCGCGATGGTCAACGGCGACGGTATTGCTAAAACTTGGTTGGGCCATGCAGTATTTACTGACAACGAAGGTCGGGTATTGTCGGTACGACGCCTCCCGAACTTCTTTGAAACTTTCCCAGTAATTTTGACGGACAAAGATGGGGTCGTTCGCGCTGACATCCCCTTCCGCCGTGCTGAATCAAAATACAGCTTTGAACAAAGCGGAGTTACTGTCAGCTTCTACGGTGGCGAACTGAACGGTCAAACTTTTAAGAATCCTTTAGATGTTAAGAAGTTTGCTCGCGCCGCCCAACAGGGTGAAGTATTTGAATTCGATCGCGAAACCTTGAATTCTGACGGTGTTTTCCGTACTTCAACTCGCGGTTGGTTTACTTTCGGACACGTTTGCTTTGCTTTGCTGTTCTTCTTCGGCCATATCTGGCACGGTTCTCGGACTATTTTCCGCGACGTGTTTGCTGGAGTTGAGGCTGACCTGGAAGAACAAGTCGAGTGGGGCTTGTTCCAAAAACTGGGCGACAAGAGCACAAGAAGAGAAGAATCTATCTAGTTTTCTGCCGCCGAAGAGTACATCGGGAAACTTCCCCGGTGCACAAAAACCCGGTTTCTTCAAGAAACCGGGTTTTTTTAGTTATTGACACTCCCCGACCTTAAGGTACGGGGATTCTTAAGACATTTCTGTCAAAATATCCCGCGCAAGCGTGGGTTCCCAGGCTGACTACATTTGCAGCCTAGCTGCGTAGTCATATCTCCTCAAAAATGTTTTGGGCGTAGACTTTCCCCCAGTCCGGGGGTAGGTTTTTACATCTTGTCTGATCTAGTTATTCTACCATATTCATTTGTTAAGATGGATTTGTTATTTTACTTAACAATGTAAAAAAGTCGTCCGATCGGGACGGGGTTTTCAACCCAATTTTCTGATAAAATAATACGGCAAGGGAAGATAGGGAAAATTTAACATGGAAAGCGTTGCTTACATTTTGATTCTGGCTTTAGCCTTAGGTGTACTATTTTTTGCGATAGCCTTTCGGGAACCACCCCGGATTGGCAAATAATTAGCTATACGCTGGCAGCCAAGGGGTGTCAACAATGGCCTCAAAACCTTTGTATCTCTTGTTTATAGCAGAGTCTCGATCCCCTAAATCCCCCTTAAGAAGGGGGACTTTGAGAGAATTTCCGCCCCCTCGATAGTCAGGGGACGAAAGATAAAACTGCTGTCCTCCCGGATAGTGGGGGGACGCAAGACACTCTTGTCCCCCCGACCTAAGGGGGGCTAGGGGGGATCGGGCCTAGCCATCAAACAGCAGTCTAGAACTAGGTTTTAGCTCAAGTTGAGACACATCCTCAGCACTGTATCCTCAGTAATTTTTCTAGTCCAGCTATTCATCAGACCCCCGGGCGGTTAGATGAATGGCAATTTGCTGGCAACACCTGTTAAAATCAGCAATCATGCGCTGTTCCTCCTGTCAACACACAAATAGCCGCGTTCTCGAATCGCGTTCAGCCGAATCTGGTCAAAGCATCCGTCGGCGGCGCGAATGTTTGAGCTGTCAGCACCGCTTCACAACTTACGAACGCATAGAATTTGTGCCGATTACGGTGATTAAGCGGGACGGGAAGCGCGAATCTTTCGATCGGTCAAAATTAGTCAGAGGACTGGTTCGGGCCTGCGAAAAAACAGGTTTGTCTTCGGGACAGCTCGAAACCCTCGCAGAAGAAATCGAAGCCCAACTGCAAGGTCGATCGCTCCGGGAAGTCACGAGTTCTAACATTGGAGAATTAGTATTATTACATTTGCGGCCACTCAGCGAAGTCGCTTATGTCCGTTTCGCCTCTGTATATCGGCAATTTCGGGGCATTCGAGATTTTGTCGATACCCTGAATCACCTTCAGAGTCCCCTTGACGCAGCTTTGTGCCCAGAAACTGGGCCAGAAAATGAATCGGATTTGTCGGAACCGGATGAGTCGTGCGATCGAGCAAACCAGGAATCCTGCGTTATGTCAATTCCGGTTGCACCCTCAGTTGACTCAGGACACGGCAATGCCGTATCCCTACCCTAAAATAATCCATCGGGTAGGGACACGGCACTGCCGTGTCCGGATGCTTCTCAGGCAACTCAGGACACGGCAATGCCGTTTCCCTACCTAAATTAATTTAAAAGCAGTATGCCGATAAGGTATAATAATCCACTGGACTCTGAATGTTAAAAATCAAACGCTTTAACACAGAGTTGGAATTAAGAGCAATGGCAAGCGCCGGTGTACGGTTGCACCGGGCAAAAGTTGGCAAAAACTGACTTTCGTAAAAGATTTTGCAAGAAGTTAACCACTTTTTCAGCAAAATCTCTAGTATCTGCCTGCAAACGAAAAACATGAAGGAGAGAAATCCTAGGAAACTATTCGCATGGTCAATACCAAAACCACAGTCAAAGACATCGGCTTTACTCACGAAGATTTTGCGGCCTTACTTGATAAATATGACTATCACTTTAGCCCCGGCGATGTAGTAGCGGGTACAGTTTTTAGTATAGAACCGAGGGGCGCTCTGATTGATATCGGTGCTAAAACAGCAGCGTACATTCCCATTCAGGAAATGTCGATCAATCGAGTCGAAAGCCCTGAAGAGGTATTGCAATCAAACGAAACCAGAGAATTTTTCATCCTCACCGATGAAAATGAAGACGGACAATTAACCCTGTCCATTCGACGCATTGAGTATATGCGCGCCTGGGAAAGAGTGCGACAACTGCAAGCAGAAGACGCTACAGTTCGATCGCAAGTATTTGCCACTAACCGTGGCGGCGCACTGGTGAGAATAGAAGGGTTGCGAGGCTTCATTCCCGGTTCTCACATCAGCACCCGCAAACCGAAGGAAGAATTAGTCGCCGAAGAATTACCCTTGAAATTCTTAGAGGTAGACGAAGACCGCAACCGCCTAGTATTAAGTCATCGTCGCGCCTTAGTTGAGCGCAAGATGAACCGCCTCGAAGTCGGGGAAGTGGTCATCGGTACAGTACGCGGTATCAAGCCCTACGGTGCTTTTATCGACATCGGCGGCGTCAGCGGCTTGCTACACATCTCGGAAATTTCGCACGATCACATCGATACGCCTCATAGCGTGTTTAATGTCAACGACGAAGTGAAGGTGATGATCATTGACTTGGATGCCGAAAGAGGCCGGATTTCTCTCTCCACCAAACAGTTGGAACCGGAACCGGGCGCGATGGTCAAAAATCGTGAATTGGTATACGAGAAAGCTGAGGAAATGGCTGCTAAGTTCCGTGAAAAAATGCTGGCCCAAAAGCAAGCTAAAGCTGGGATAGAAGTTCCTGCTGATTCAACTGATGCCGATGAACTCTCCGATGAAATACTCGAAGATGTGCCCTCAGCAATGGAAGAAGATTTGCCGGAAGAAACAACCGCAGCAGTCACGGAAGCTACACCCGAAGTAGTCACGGAAGCTACACCCGAACCAGTCACGGAAGCTACATCCGAACCAGTTACGGAAGCTACATCCGAACCAGTTACGGAAGCTACACCCGAAGCAACATTAGAGGTATCCTCAGAAATACCTCCGGTGACAGTCGAATAATATCGGCATCACCAAGAAATTGGGTTTGAAGCCCCGTCCTTCCAGGACGGCTTTGTGCCAGAATGTAGGTGGTTGAAATCCCCGCCGTATAGTGCAGCGATATATACTCATCAGAGTTGAAACCGGGACTGCTCAAGAAATAGGGAAAGACTGAAGGGCAATGGTTATAATCCAACCTGGAAGCAAAACAAAAGTATTGTTAGTTAAAACAAAACGATACATATAGTCGGGATAGGGCATTGCCACGACTCTAAACGGACATGGAGGAAGAGTAAGACAACCGGGCGTTGCATCATCCGATGAAGTGTCAAGAATCCCCGCTCGTTTACGACGGGGAGTATGTCAATGTTATTAATTAAGGAGGGTATACCCTCTTTTTTTTTAAGTAAATTTTTACAAAGAAAGAATATGAGTCAATCGATCTTCTGTTAACAAAGAGATTGAGAAAATTTGTAGGGGTAGTGGACGGTGCGTGCCTACCCTCCTCTCCTCATCCACTATTTTGTAGGTGTTTCAGGGATGGGGCGGGCACGGGGGCACCGCCCCTACAGGAATAGGGCGGGCACGGGGGCACCGCCCCTACAGAAAATTAAACAGCCCTGATTGACAAATACGGGGTTTTTCAGGAGATTTCTATGAGCACCTCCGAGACAAATATACCCGAATCGATCGCACCATCGGCGATCGACGAGGCAGAGCAAAACACAGTAGAAGCCCCGTTTCCCATCGTTGGGATTGTCGCCTCAGCCGGAGGGCTAGAAGCATTCACAGAGTTTCTGGGCCACTTACCTGCCGATACGGGCATGGCATTTGTGCTAATTCAGCACCTCGATCCCAATTACAAAAGCCTGTTAAGCGAAATCCTCGCCACAAAGACAGAAATGCCTGTTAGTCAGGTGGAAGACGGCACGACTGTAGAGCCAAATCAAGTATATATAATTCCGCCTAACACTAAGATGACTCTCGTGGAAGGGGTGCTGAAACTTACACCCCGCGAGAAAGTTTATGGAAAATATATGCCGGGAGATGCGTTTCTGGTGTCCTTGGCTGTCGATCGCGGACACAAGGCGATCGCCATAATATTATCCGGGGGAGACGGAGACGGTTCGCTGGGAATCAAGGCAATCAAAGCAGCCGGTGGCTTGACATTTGCTCAATGCGAAGCCTCGGCAAAATTCGATAGTATGCCGAATACCGCAGTTGCCACAGGTGATGTAGACTTCGTTCTGCCCCCTCAACAAATTGCTCAGGAATTGGCAAATCTCAGTGGCAATCCCTGGATTTCTTGCCCGATATCGACGATCGCGGTTGCAGTATCACCCGAACAAAGTGATGTCCGGGCAACTATTTTGGGACTGTTGCGATCGACCACAGGCGTTGATTTTACCCACTATAAAGTCGCTACGGTCGATCGACGCATCCAGCGACGGATGCTGTTATACAAGCTGGAACGATTGGCAGATTACGCCCAATATCTGCGAGACTATCCGGCTGAAGTCCATGCTCTGTATCAAGAAATCCTGATCCACGTCACCAGTTTTTTTCGCGATCCAGAAGCCTTTGAACAGTTAAAAGAGCTGGTTTTTCCCACGATTACCCAAAATAAATCGGCAGAAATTCCCATCCGGATTTGGGTGGCGGGATGTTCCACGGGAGAAGAAGTTTACTCGATCGCGATTTGTTTGTTAGAGTTTTTGAGCGATCGAGCTCCCCTACCACAGATCCAGATTTTTGCCACAGATATTAGCGAAGCGGCGATTAGCAAAGCAAGGTCTGGCTTCTACTTAGAAAACCAAATGATCGACGTTTCAGCAGAGCGCCGGGCTCGCTTCTTTCTGGTGGAAGGAGGAGGCTATAAAATCAACAAAACAGTCCGCGAACTGTGTATATTTGCCAGACAAAACTTAGGCAGCGACCCGCCTTTTTCCAATCTCGATCTAATTAGCTGTCGCAATGTGCTGATTTACTTAGCAGAGCCGTTGCAAAAACGAGTGATTCCGATTTTTCATTACAGTCTTAACCCGACTGGCTTTCTCCTATTAGGCACTTCTGAGAGTATCGGAAAATTCTCATCATTATTTGATTCAGTACACACAAAGTGCAAAATTTATGCTAAAAAATTGACTGAAAATAGTCCGATATTTTCGTTTTCGACGAGTTCTTATCCCGTCGCTAAAGTAGATGAATCTGAGCAAATGAATGAAAACGATCCAGATTCATTTGACTTACAGCGATACACAGACCAACTGATTTTGAATCGCTATGCCCCAGCAGGTGTGGTTGTCAACGAACAGATGAACATTCTGCAAGTGCGGGGAGACACCAATGCTTACTTGAGACTGACACCAGGGATTCCCAGCTTAAACTTGCTGACAATGGCAAGGAAAGGCTTGCTGATCGAGCTTCGCACTGCAATTTATCAGGCACTGATGCAGAACGTAATTGTCAGAAAAGAAGGGATCGGGGTGGAAACGGGCGATCGATCGAGTCTCGTCAATCTTGAGGTGATTCCGTTCCAGCCTGCGACAGTCGAATCACGCTACTTGTTGATTCTATTTGAAGAAGCTTTACCCACTGCGATTAACCTCAATAACGTCAATTCTGAGAGTTTGGAGCCTGGTGATTTAGAGGCTGAGATTGTGCGGCTGAGGCAGACGCTTGTCACCGCTAACGAAGAAAAACTTGCGGCTCAAGCGCATCTGCAAGCGGTAATTCATGAGCAGGAAAATCTCAACCAAGATATCAAAGTTGCCAACGAAGAAATCCTATCGAGCAACGAGGAGTTGCAAAGCACCAACGAGGAACTAGAAACTGCCAAAGAAGAGATTCAAGCTACCAACGAGGAACTGATCACCACTAATGAGGAACTTCGCAGTCGAAATATTGAACAACACCAGGTCAATAATGACTTAATAAATTTGCTTGGTAGTATCAATATCCCGATTTTAATCCTGACAAATGATTTACAGATTCGACGCTTTACGCCAATGGCAAAGCAACTTTTTAATCTGATTACTACAGATATTGGACGACCTTTTAGCGATATTCGTTCCTCTCTTGATGTTCCTAATTTGGAAGCAATGATTTTGGAGGTGATTGATACTCTCCAGACGAAAGAACAAGAAGTCCAAACTCTAGCGGGATATTGGTACAACCTCCGCATTCGTCCTTATCGCACGACGGAAAACCTGATTGACGGTGTGGTAATGGTTTGGATCGATATTGATGCTCTGAAACGTAGTGCCAAAACCTTAGAGTTGGCCCGAAATTATGCTGAAACGATCGTCGAAACTGTTCAAATACCTTTAGTCGTGCTGGATGCTAATTTACAAGTGAACACTGCCAATCGATGTTTCTATGAAACATTTCAGGTTTCATCCCCAGAAACAGCGGAATTTTCGCTGTTTGAATTGGGAAATGGGCAATGGAATATCCCGAAACTGCGATCGATCTTGGAAGATATTCTGGTGAGTGATGTTCAGCTTCAAAACTTTGAGTTAGATCACGTATTTGAGCAGATTGGGCAGAAAACTATGCTGCTGAATGCTTGTAAACTGCAACGCGAAGACCAAGGTTTAATGATTTTGTTGTCGATCGAGGATATCACCGATCGCAGACAGTTTGAGATAGAGCGATCGCAGCTATTGATGCAGGAGAAGTCAGCCCGTCAACAAGCAGAAACCAGCAACCGTGCTAAAGATGAATTTCTGGCAAATCTCTCCCACGAACTCCGTAACCCCCTAACTCCGATCCTGGGATGGGCAAAATTGCTGCGCTCTGGCAAGCTGAATGAAGCAACGGCTAGTCGCGCCCTAGAGGTGATTGAGCGGAGTGCGATCGCCCAAAATCAGTTAATTGAAGATATTCTGGATATTTCCCGGATTACGAGCGGTAAGCTTCATCTCGATATTAGTCCGATCGATCTGGTGGTGGTGGCGCAAAATGCGATCGACGGGGTTCAATTATCAGCGGATGCCAAAAACATCCAAATGGTTGCTCAGTTGAGTTCTGCGACGGTTTTAGGCGATGCTGACAGGTTGCAACAAGTCCTATGGAATCTGCTATCTAACTCGATTAAGTTTACCCCATCGGGTGGACGAGTGGAAATTGTCTTAGAGGCGATCGACAGTCATGCTCAAATTCGAGTCAGCGACACCGGAAAAGGCATTCTGGCAGAATTTTTGCCGTATATATTCGATCGTTTCCATCAAGGAGATTCCAGCACTACCAAGGCTAATCAAGGGCTAGGATTAGGTTTGTCGATCGTGCGTCATCTAGTAGAGTTGCATGGGGGAACAGTGCGGGCGGATAGTCCGGGTGAAGGACAAGGAACTACGATAATTTTGAGGTTGCCGCTAGTTTTAATAGCCCAAGAATCAATACAACCTAGTAATTTGCAGCCAACTGTATTTACACTACCCCTAAACACATTGAAAGATAGTAACCGCTGCCTTGAAGGCTTGCAAATCTTAAGCGTAGATGATGATGCCGATACCCGTGAGTTATTGAAATTTGTGCTAGAAGACTACGGCGCCGAGGTGCTGACGGTGGGATCTGCAAAAGAGGCGATCGCGGCTTTGAAGGAAAACCTTGACAAATATGACGTGCTGATATCTGATATTGGAATGCCAGAAGAAGATGGATATTCTTTGATGGAACAAGTGCGATCTCTTGATGCCGAAGCTGGTGGAAATATTCCAGCCATTGCGCTTACTGCTTATGCTAGCGATGGAGAACGGCAAAAGGCGATCGATGCAGGTTTCAACAAGCATATTGCTAAGCCTGTGAAGCCTGTTCAACTCGCATTAATCATTGCGGAGCTAGCGGGAATATCTTAAATAATCTTGGACATAAGAGTCGGCGGTTGAAACCGCGTCTATACAAACAAAACCCTTCTAGTGCGGGTTGAAGAATGCCGGTTAAAATTACCTTGTTTTCTTCAGTCCGCGGAGGCGGACATCGTTTGTGTAGACGCGGTTTCAACCGCCGTCTAATCTCAGACATCGTTGATATAGACGCGGTTGCAACCGTACGTCCGATCTAAAAACAATTGCCAAAAATAGCACAATATGAGACAATACAATAAAATACAAAAATTAAGGAGTTTTGATTCTTGGTAACTATTAAATGTCGAGGCATTAGCTTCTCTAATATTCAAGCCGTAATCTTTGACAAAGATGGTACTCTAGAGGATTCTCAAGAATTTTTGAGACATTTAGGGCTGAAACGATCGCGCCTCGTAGATGCTCAAATCCCAGGCGTTGGAGAGCCATTACAAATGGCTTTCGGCATCGAAGTTGGTAAAATCGACCCCACGGGCTTGCTAGCAGTCGGTAGCCGCCGGGAAAACGAAATTGTGGCGGCAGGATATATCGCGGAAACTGGCAGAGGATGGATAGAATCTTTAACTATTGCTCAACGCGCTTTTGATGAAGCCGACCAAATGTTAAAAAGTAGTCCACCTTCTCCTTTGTTTGTTGGCAGTTTGGAAGTATTAAAATCTCTGTCTGAAGCTGGCTTGAAACTAGGAATTCTTTCGGCTGCGACAACAAAAGCGGTAGAAAAACTTGTGAAAGCTCACCAATTAAGCGAATATATTCAGTTAGAAATGGGTGTAGATTCTGTACATCTGAATAAACCCGATCCGAAACTATTTTTGTTAGCTTGTGAAAGACTGGGAGTAAATCCCGCAGAAACTTTGATGGTGGGAGATTCGGCGGGTGATATTCAGATGGGGAAAGATGCTGGCGCGGCTGGCTGCATCGGGATTTGTTGGGGGAATGCCCAGGTTAGTCATTTGGAAAAGGCTGATGTGGCGATCGCATCTTTGGATGAAATTACAATTTTAGCAGATTGAGCAAACATTCAGATCAATGGAGACGGAGGAGACGGCAGTGCCGTGTCCCTACCGCGATCAATTGTAGGGAGACGGCACTGCCGTCTCCTCGCTTGTCACCTGACGGCGCAGCCGGAATTGATATCAGTCCCTACAAACAACGCAAACCCAGAATTATCACATCTCTTTCAACGCCATCAAGTTCGGCGACTTGCGGCATATATCCCCACTGCTGAAACCCAAATTTCTGGAACAACGTTAGACTCGGCTGATTGTGAGCAAAAATTATTGCCATCAGGGTTTTAAGTCTCAATTCTGGACTCCGCGCAATTGCCGATTGCAATAATTTTTGTCCAATTCCGCAGCTTTGGCGATCGGGCGCGACGTAGATGCTAATTTCTGCGGTATGCTGATAGGCGGCGCGTCCGTAGAAAAGCTGAAAACTCAGCCAGCCGACGATTTTTTTTTCTGATTCCATTACCCAAATCGGCAAAGAATAGGGCGAGTGTTCTCTGTACCATGCGAGGCGGCTTTCGACTGAGACTGGTTTTAAATCTGCTGTGGCCATTCTCCCCGGTATTGCTGCATTGTATATTTGGACAATTGCGGATAAATCGCTTTCTACTGCGTCGCGGATTTTCATGATTTAAGAAAGAGTTGACAGTTGACAGTTGAGAGTCGTAGGGTGTGTCGCCCTCAAACATTCCCAAACAAATATCGACAATCTTATGGCGACGCACTTGGTACAATTTATCTCTTGCAAAAATACAAAGCACTCCGCCCCAACCCTCCCCTTGAATCAGGGGAGGGGGTAAGATTATTCTTGTTTCCCCCCTTGATAAGGGGGGACTAAGGGGGGTAAATTTGACTTTTGCAAGAGTTCTAATTTATAAAAAATTTTGCTACCATAAATTTTCGAGTTTGTTGCATCAAATATGGTATAAGGTTCGTCGCTACAAGATTTGCGATCGACTTTTAGGCATTTTTGAGGGCGACACACCCTACAAATACTTCCTTTGTACAGACGCGGTTTCAACTGTACGTCGGATCTAAGCATCAACATTCAGATTGTACAGTTCCATGATATCGCTAACAGCCATCCGCGAATTGGCTCCCAATGTTAGCGGTGATGTGTGTCCTCGCTGAAAGTGTTCTGCCGCCGCACAGCCGATCATTGCTGCGTTGTCCGTGCAATATTTTAATGGGGGAAACAATACTCGCAAGTTGTGCTTAACTGCGGCTGCTTGTAAATGTTTTCGGAGTCCGCTGTTGGCTGCGACTCCGCCGCCGACTACTATGGTAGTGAGTCCGAAATTTAGCGCACAGTCGATCGACCTTTTGGTTAAACCCTTCGCTACTGTTTCTTGAAAACTCGCCGCAATATCATTAATTGTAGAGGCAGCCAAGACGCCTTCGCCACCGGCATTAATATCTAGTTTTTTGAGTTTCTGCACTAATTGCAAAACTGCTGTTTTCAACCCGCTAAAACTGCTGTCGTAGGGATGATATCCGCCACCAGGTAGGGAAATTCTGCCTTCAGGTAGGGGGTATGCTTGGGGATTTCCCAGGGCGGCCAATTTGTCCATCAGCGGCCCGCCGGGATATCCTAGCTGCAACAGTCTGGCGACTTTATCAAAAGCTTCGCCCGCCGCATCGTCGCGCGTTTGTCCGACTGTTTCGTAAACGCCGCAATCTTTAACATAAATTAAACTGGTGTGTCCCCCGGAAACTAACAAGCACAAAAACGGCGGCTGCAAGTCTGGTTCGATTAGGTAAGAAGCGTAGATGTGCCCTTCGAGGTGGTGGACGCCTAAAAAAGGTTTTTGGTGGACTATTGCCAAGCTTTTCGCCGCTGTCAGCCCGACTAACAATGCACCTACTAAACCGGGGGCACAAGTCGCTGCAATGCCGTCAATTTCTGACCAACTCAGGTTGGCTTCACTCAGACACTGGGCAATTACCTGATTTAGCATTTCTAGGTGACTCCGCGAAGCCACTTCCGGGACTACCCCACCGTACTGCTCGTGGATTTTAATTTGTGATGCTACAACATTGCTGCAAACTTGACGATTCTTAACAATTGCTGCTGCTGTTTCGTCACAACTTGTTTCGATCGCGAAAATGGTTGCCATTAACTGGTAATTTTATTTGATAGGTTAGCTATTGCTAGCTTAACGAATTCGGCGCAAGTCCCCCGGCTCGATCTGTTCTCAGGTTATTGCTTGCGGATATTTGCCAGCCGTTGGAGTGGGTCGGAGGCGATCGAATTATAATGCAAGCTGTGGAATATCCTAGCGGTATTACTAAGCTCTCGCACTGACCTATGAAACCCGAATCCCTCATTCTTTTGGGCTTTGCCGCCTCTATGATGGAGACTTTACACCCTCAGCAAGTGCGGTAATCTGGATTCGCGATCGGCAAGTTGAAATGCTTGTACAAAAACTTATTGTTTTGTAACAAAAGGAAACAATTTCATGCGACGATTGTTTGCTGCAATTTTAGTGGTTAGTCTGTGGATCAGTTTTGTTCCAGTTGCTTCGGCTTACAATTTAGTGCCGTGCAAGGACTCTCCCGAATTCAAGGAACTGGCTAAAAATGCACGTTCTACCAATGGCGATCCGGCATCTGCCAAGGCAAGATTCGAGATGTATTCTCAAGCTATGTGCGGCCCGGAAGGATACCCGCACTTAATCGTAGACGGCAGCTTGGACAAGGCTGGCGACTTTTTGATTCCTAGCGTGCTGTTCTTGTATATTGCTGGTTGGATTGGTTGGGTAGGCCGCGCTTATCTGCAAATTGCCAAAAAATCTGCAACTCCAGAGGAAAAAGAGATTATTATCGACGTTCCTGTGGCAATCTCCTGTATGCTGACTGGCTTTTTGTGGCCTCTGGCAGCACTCAAAGAAATCACCACTGGTGAAATGTTTGCCAAGGACGACGAAATTACTGTTTCCCCCCGCTAAAATAGGGAAATGGAGCCAAGGCTAATAGCTAACAGTTAATCGATTAACTGCAAGTTAGCAATTAGCGTCTTACCGAGCGATCGGCAATTACCAACTGTCTCGAATTTTCAGGAGCAGAATTCATGCAATATTTTCTCAAGTTTCTTTCAAGCGCACCAGTATTGGCAGCACTTTGGTTCTCTATTCAAGCTGCGGGTTTGATTGAATTTAACCGCTTTTTCCCTGACTTGCTTTTCCATCCGATGCCTTAAGATTTGACCGGAATTAGGTCTCAAAAATTAGGGCAAAAAAGTTGAGAGTTTTGAGTTTTGAGTGATGAGTTAAAGGTTAATTTAAAGCTCAAACATCAAAACTCTCAAACTCTATAGACTTTCTCAGTAACATGAAGTGGGCATAGGGCATGGGGCATGGGGCATGGGGCATAGGGTATGGGGCATGGGGCATGGGGCATAGCTACTAAGAACCAAGAACCAAGAACCAAGAACCAATAACAACTAACAACTAACAACTGACAACTGACAACTGACTAATGACTAATATTGTGAATCGATGAAGTCTTATCTCGCCGCAGCAATTCAAATGACTAGCTTGCCTGACCTGCAAAAAAATTTGGTGCAGGCAGAGGAATTAATCGACCTGGCAGTGCGTCGGGGTGCGGAGTTAGTTTCCTTACCAGAAAATTTCTCGTTTATGGGAGAAGAGGAGGAGAAGATTGCTCAAGCAGAGGCGATCGGACTCCAAAGCGAAAAATTCCTCAAAACCATGGCCCAGCGGTTCCAGGTGACGATTCTGGGCGGCGGATTTCCCGTGCCGACGGATGGGGGGAAGGTATACAATACTTGCTTGCTAGTAGACCCAAACGGTAGCGAAGTGGCAAGGTACAAAAAAGTACATTTGTTTGATGTGAATGTGCCAGACGGGATTACTTACAGGGAATCAAACACGGTGAAAGCTGGTGAAGATTTGCCGCCGGTTTATGTGTCGCCGGAGTTGGGGACGCTGGGACTTTCGGTGTGCTATGACGTGCGGTTCCCGGAAGTTTACAGGCATTTGTCGCACAAGGGTGCTGATGTTTTGTTCGTGCCGGCGGCGTTTACTGCTTACACTGGCAAGGATCATTGGAAGGTTTTGTTGCAAGCGAGGGCGATCGAGAATACTTGTTATACGATCGCCCCAGCGCAGACTGGACACCACTACGGCCGCCGTCAAACTCACGGTCACGCGATGATTGTAGACCCTTGGGGTGCGGTTTTGGCGGATGCCGGAGAGGAACCGGGTGTGGCGATCGCAGAGATTAATCCCGATCGGCTAGAACAAGTCCGCCGCCAAATGCCATCGCTGCAACACCGGGTTTTTATGTAAGTTATGGTGGCTTGGTACTTCGCAGTTTTGTCACCAATTGGTGTCAAAATTGCAGTTTTCGCCAGCCACCAGACTTGAAAAGTTTTTTCTGCCATCGAGTAATTGTGTACGTTCGTACACAAAAAACTTGGATCGGGTGCCGTCAGCACCGGGTTGGGGCGGGTTTAAGGTTGAGATCGAGCCGATCCCCCCTAACCCCCCTTAAGAAGGGGGGGACAGGAGTGCTATCAAAGTCCCCCTTGTTAAGGGGGATTTAGGGGGATCGAGACTGCGGTAAAAGCGAAATTTATCAAGAGCTTTTTTCTCGGACATGAAGGGCCAATAACTCGGGATAAAATGTCTAAGGCAGGTTCAATGGGCGTGCACTTCTGCTAAAAGGCGAATGGGCGACAGTAGAATTGCACAAAATGCGTCTTTTTTGGAGAAATGAAACACACTCTTTCGGTTTTAGTTGAAGATGAAGCGGGTGTCCTCACTCGAATTGCTGGTTTATTTGCCCGTCGGGGTTTTAATATTGAAAGTCTGGCAGTTGGCCCAGCAGAGCAAGTGGGAGTGTCTCGGATTACGATGGTTGTACCGGGAGATGACCAGATTATCGAGCAGTTGACCAAGCAACTGTACAAGTTGATTAATGTGCTTAAAGTTCAGGATATAACGGAAATTCCGTGTGTGGAACGGGAGTTGATGTTGCTGAAAGTTAATGCTGCTAGCGGGACGCGATCGGAGATCATTGAGTTAGCTCAGATTTTTAGAGCGCGAGTGGTGGATATTGGTGATGATACGCTGACTTTGGAAGTTGTCGGAGATCCGGGTAAGATGGTGGCGATCGTCCAGGTTCTAAATAGATTTGGGATTAAGGAAATTGCTCGTACTGGAAAAATTGCTATGACTCGGGAGTCGGGCGTAAATACGGAGTTTCTCAAGTCTTTGGAAGCGAAAGTTTAAAGAAGAAGGAAGAAGGAAGAAGGAAGAAGGAAGAAGGAAGAAGGAAAAAGTCAACCCCCATGCCCCCCTGACAGGTGTAGGTTTTCCCCTGGCAAAACCCAGCAAATCTAGACAGTGCAAAGGTTTTGGGCTTTTGCCTCTTAAAATTTCAAACTCTTATGGGATAAGGCTTTTACCCAAAAACCTACACCCGTCAGATGCCCCCCAAGGGGGGAAATTCAGGAAGAAGGAAGAATGTTTTAACTTCTAATTCCCAATTCCCGATTCCCAATTCCCGATTCCCAATTCCCAATTCGCGATTACCATTTGGGTTGACTTTCGATCAAACCTGTGGCTGTGATGGTGTCTACAGGCTTTGAGAAAAAGTATCCCTGTCCGTATTCGCATTGCAGCGCTCTGAGCAAGTTAAGCTGTTCGATGGTTTCTATTCCTTCAGCGATCGCATCCATGCCTAAATGACTGGCTAAGATCAAAATAGTCTGTACAATAGCTTCGTTTCCTTCATCTTCAGTCATGCGGCTCACAAAAGCTCGATCGATCTTTAAGGCATCAGTGGGAAAAGTGTGCAGGCGGCTCAAAGAAGAATAGCCTGTGCCAAAATCGTCAATATATAATTCAATTTCTAAATTTTTCAATTGGGAGAGGATAGCGGCGGCTGATTCGGCATTGTCCACGATCACGCCTTCGGTAATTTCTAACTTTAAAGTGCGGGGGTCAAGGTGAGTTTCTTGTAAAATCTCACGAATGCGATCGATTAAATCCGGCTGTTTAAATTGTTCGTTAGAAAGGTTGACGCTGACTGTCAACGGCGGATTTGCGGGGAATTTTTCGTGCCACTCGTGGATCTGACAGCAAGCCGATCGCATCATCCACCAACCAATAGGTACAATCAATCTAGTTTCTTCTGCTACTAAAATAAACTCACCGGGAGCTACTAAACCGCGCTGGGGGTGATACCATCGCAGCAGCGCTTCAAAACCGCTGATTCTACCGCTAGTTAGAGAGACGATGGGCTGGTAGTAAAGCTGAAATTCCTGGGAGTCTAGAGCGCGCCGCAATTCGTTTTCCAGTTGCAAAAGGGCGACGGCGCGAGTGTGCATACTTAAGTCGAAAACTTCGTGGCGAGCTTTGCCCAATCCCTTTGCGTGATACATGGCAGCATCTGCATCTCGCAGCAGTTCTTCTGGTCGATCGTACAATATTCGGAATGGGACGGGAACAGGAGAGTCGGGAGATAGGCAAGACAAAGCAGTTTCCCGATCGACATGGACGAGATTTCCTGGACTAGAAAATTCGGAAAAATTGTTGGGATCCTGTGGCAAACCGGAACAAACAATGCCAATGCTAGCACTGCTAAAAACTTGATATTCGTTGAGGTAAAAAGGCTGTGCCAGTTCCGCTTGCACTCGTTCGGCAATGTGGATCGCATCATCGGTGTTTTTGATATTTTCCAGCAAAATAGCGAATTCGTCGCCACCGAGACGGGCAACGGTATCTCCAGCCCGCAAACAGATTTCCAGGCGCTGGGCGATCGCGATCAGCAAGCGATCGCCCACTAAATGCCCCAAACTGTCATTAACCACCTTAAAGCGGTCTAGATCGATAAACAGCACCGCAAACAAAACCTCGGGACGGCGTTTTGAAAGCTCGATCGCGTGTCCCAAACGATCCATAAATAAAGCTCGGTTGGGCAAACCCGTCAGCGTATCGTGCAAAGCATCGTGTACTAACTTCTCTTCAGCTATTTTCCGCAGAGTGATATCTTCGACAGTACCTTCGTAGTAAAGCAAATTGCCACCAGCGTCGCGAACAGCCCGGCCGTTTTCGGAAACCCAGATAGTAGTTCCGTCAGCGCGGTAAACTTGGGACTCGAACTCAGACACAGAACCGTGTTTTTCGATCGCACCCAAGAACTCGACGCGGCGGTTGGGATCGAGGTAGAGTTGGTGCTCGATATCGTGGATGTTTGCGATCAGTTGGGTTGCCGACTCGTAGCCGTAAATTCTGGCTAAAGCCGGATTGGCACTGATATAGCGTCCGTCAGCACTCGTTTGAAAAATTCCCTCGATCGCGTTTTCAAAGATGCTGCGGTATTTTTCTTCGGCTTGTTGCAGCGCGAATTCTGCCTGCTTGCGATCGCTGATATCTGTCAGCGTGCCGAGATAGCCCAGAACTGCTCCATTGTTGTCAATTTCCGGCACTGCTTGCCAAAATACCCAGGTTGTGAGGTCGCCGTTGCAAAAGCGGTACTCTAACTTACAAGGCAATTTATCTTTGACAGCGCGATACCACTGGCTCAAAATGCGATCGCGGTCTTCGGGATGCAAACTTTGGGCCCAACCTTCGCCCAATGCCTTTGGCGCAGTCAGTCCCGCCATCTCCAAAAATCGCTCGTTGACATACAAACAATCTCCCGCAGCGTCGGCGCGGAAAATCCCGACTGGCAGTATTTTAGCTAAAGTGTAATAGCGGTATTCGCTTTCTAGCAGGGCGCTGGCAGCTACTTTAGTCTCTGTGATATCAAACATTGCGCCTTGAAGGATGACGGAGTTGCTGGCTCGATCGCGAACTGCGATCGCTCGATCGCGGAACCAGACAATTTTACCGTTGCGGGCGATCGCGCGGTATTCTGACACCAGCGGCCCGTCGCTAAAGATATCTTCTCCCTCGGTAAATTTCTGTGTAGCGTTTTCAACTAACACGCGATCGCGGTCTTCTGGGTGAACGAGTTTCAGCCACAGATCTGGGTCTGCCTTCCATTCAGCTACAGAATAACCCAGAAAAGTCTCAATTTGCGGGCTGATGTAAAGTTTGGCAGCGCTGCGGTTGAGGGGAGAAATGTAGGTGACAGCCGGCATTTGTTCTACAAGCGCGCAGTATTTCGCTTCTACGGTGCAGAGTGCTGCTTCTAGGCGCTGCCGCTCCAATTCGGCAGCCGCCCGTCCGGCAAAGATGCTAATAATTAGCTGAAATTTGGCAAGATGTGATTCTAGTAGGGGGCGATCGTGGAAAATACAAATAATGCCCAAAGGTTCGCCGTAGGAGTTTTTCAGCAAGATTCCCAGGAAGCTGCGCGAACCTGTAACGATCGGTCTGCGGTCTTCAGGAAAGGTTTCCATGAGGCGGTCTGGACAGGAGTACATTCCCTGCTCAAACACCAGCGCTTCGGGAGTATTGGCAGTGTTGCACTCAAAGTTTGGCTGTGGCTGTCCGTCGCTCCAAAAACTGATAACTTGTAATTTATCGGGAGTTAGATCGGCGCGTTCGATCGATTTAATCGATTTGGCAGCAATGGCGCTGCGAACTCCTAGTGCTGAGGCTAAGTGGGGAACTAAGGTATCAAAGAATTGTGTCCCCCCGGGCGAATTAGTACCTGCCAGGATGTCACCTAGCAAGTCTTCCTCTAATTGCGGGGAAGTGGTGGCTTTGGGAGGGTTGTCGTTAGGAGGGCTATCGGCATTTTGGTCGATCGAACCCTCGATGCTCAGACTAACGGTTTTGCTGGTGGAAGGCCCTACAAGAGGCGAAGAATTCACAGTTGGGCGTTGTTGCTGGGCTAAGAATAGATTGTAGCCAATACCTAACAGTTTACCCAAGAAGCTGTCAGCGATCGCCAACAGATTTGAGTTGGGGAAAATCAACAAGTTTTTCCTAATTTTCAATCTCGCAGATAAATCTGGCTGTAATTCTGCCAACTGCGGTTGCTCTTCGGCAGTTGGCAGACTGGGATGCCTTCGGTGCCACTTGAGATAAATCGCGATCGCGAAGACTAAAGTCGCCGATAATCCCAGAAGGTATGCAAGAATCTCAAAGTAAAAAAATAAATCTAGCTCGAACATCGATTAGCACCGCTCGACAATTATAGTAGTTAGCAGAAAGAATTGGTTTAAAGCCGGAATCCCGATCGGGAGAAATTAAAATCAGATTATTCATCACTCCAATCCTCGGACTTCGAGATAGAGGTAGCTGTCCCAAGTCAACTGTCAATTGTCAGTTGAATTAAAGGCAGTCTATATTATTAAAAATAACTAAGTATCGTCACGGATGAGTAACGAATACAAGGTAGGATTGGAGGTGAAGGCGAAAATAGAGTTAATACCCTGCTATGAAAGCGATCGTTTTTGAAACTCCCGGAAGCCCATCCGTATTGAAACTGCAAGATATCTCAGCCCCTACTATACAAACAGAAACTGAAGTTTTGGTGCGGTTGCGGGCGGCGGGGATCAATCCGATAGATACTAAGTTGCGATCGCGCGGCACATTTTACCCCGAGAAAACTCCTCACGTTTTGGGGTGCGACGGTGCTGGAGTGGTAGAAGCTATCGGTGCTGAGGTGCAGAGTGTCCAAGTCGGAGACGAGGTTTTTTTCTGCCACGGGGGTTTAGGCGGGTCGATCGGTACTTACGCTGAGTTTGCCGTTGTAGACGAACGTTTTCTCGCCATCAAGCCTGCTGCTTTAAGTTTTGTTGAGGCGGCGGCTGCACCCTTAGTTCTAATTACAGCATGGGAGTCGCTGTACGATCGAGGGCGCTTGCAAGCCGGTCAGAAAGTGCTCATTCTAGCAGGTGCAGGCGGTGTCGGCCACGTCGCGGTACAGTTGGCTTCGTTGCAGGGTGCTGAGGTTTGCACTACTGTTAGTTCCGAAGCAAAAGCCGAGTTTGTACGGCAGTTAGGTGCAGATTCAGTTATTTTATACAAAAATACGGATGTTGTCGATCGGGTTTTGGCTTGGACTGAGGGCCAAGGAGTTGATTTGGCTTTTGATACAGTCGGGGGAGAAACTTTTTACCAAACTATTCCGGCTGTGAAGATTTACGGAGATTTGGTAACAATTTTGGAACCAGATCCGGCTTTGGGCAATTTGAAAACAGCGAGAATGCGGAATCTGCGGATTAGTCTGGAGTTAATGTTAACTCCGATGCTGCAAAATTTGGTGGAGGAACAGCAACAGCAGGCAAAGATTTTGCAGCAGTGTGCTCGTTTGTGCGATCGTAATTTGCTCAAAATTCACGTCAGCCAAACTTTCCCGCTAGAACAAGCTCAAGCAGCGCATGAGTTGTTAGAAACAGGTTCAGTAACGGGTAAAATAGTGCTTGAAATTGCGGGCGATTGAGATTCCCGGCGAATCGAATTCGGCCTGGGGCGACTAATAAATGAATTGAGAGAGCGCCGCTCCCCAAAATTCTTACTATAGCGGTTATCAGAAACATAAGGTACGTTGTTGGGCTTCAGCCCTCTTAGAGGTACGTTGTTGGGCTTTAAGCCCTCTTAGAGGTATGTTGTTGGGCTTAAGCCCTCTTAGAGGTACGTTGTTGGGCTTAAGCCCTCTTAGAGGTACGTTGTTGGGCTTAAGCCCTCTTAGAGGTACGTTATTGGGCTTAAGCCCTCTTAGAGGTACGTTGTTGGGCTTAAGCCCTCTTAGAGGTACGTTGTTGGGCTTAAGCCCTCTTAGAGGTACGTTGTTGGGCTTAAGCCCTCTTAGAGGTACGTTGTTGGGCTTCAGCCCTCTTAGTTGAAATGGTTATATAAGCTACCAGTCATACCTCATCTTTTTGAGAAAGGCTATACAATAACAAAAACAAACCGCCTCACCATCTCACCAATGTTAGATAAAATCTGGCGATTCCTCAAACAATTAATTCAGCGGCTATTCCGCACCAATCCCAAGATTGAACCGACACCACCTCAACCTGGGCCAACTTTGACTGATGCGGAATACGAGGCGAAGTTGATGGAACTTCTCGAAGGGGTGAATCAGGGCTGGGGAAGAGGCGATGTTGCGGGATTCTTAATCGCAAAACAAATTAAAAATGGTGATTTGGCGGCTTGGTTGCGGGGGTTTGGCGATCGATTGTTGGAGGGCGCGCAGGGGAGTACAGCGTCTGCGGATGCGGTGGTATCGCTTCAGGAATTGGCGCGCAGGTTGGAGTTGTTGGGTGGAGTTGCGGGTGGGGAATTGGGAGAGGTGGCGGGGAATGTTGGTAGGGAGATTTTGGTTGGGTTTCCGCTAGTTTCGGGTGAGGGGGGTGAGGATGTTGATGGAGAGGCTGAGGCTTGGACAAAGCTAGGTAATGAGCAATATATGAAAGGGGATTTTGAAGGGGCGCTGAAGTCTTACGACAAAGCCTTAGAAATCAAACCAGATTATTACAAAGCCTGGAACGGTCGGGGCATTGCACTGGGTAATTTAGGCAGGCCTGAAGATGCGATCGCCTCCTACGACAAAGCCTTAGAAATCAAACCTGATGATGACACAACCTGGTACAATCGGGGCCTTACACTGGATAAATTAGGCAGGCTTGAAGAGGCGATCGCCTCCTACGACAAAGCCTTAGAATTAAAACCAGATTTTCACAAAGCCTGGCACCATCGGGGCGGTACACTGGGTGATTTAGGCAGGCTTGAAGATGCAATCGCTTCCTACGACAGGGCTTTAGAATTCAAACCAGATTATCATATTTCTTGGTACAATCGGGGCGTTGTACTGTATGATTTAGGCAGGCTAGAAGATGCGATCACCTCCTGCGATAAAGCCTTACAAATTAAATCAGACTATCACTTTGCCTGGGGTACTCGGGGCAATGCACTGGGTAAATTAGGCAGGCTTGAAGATGCGACCGCCTCCTACGACAAAGCCTTAGAATTCAAACTAGACTTTCACGTTGCTTGGTACAATCGGGGCATTGCACTGCGTAATTTAGGCTTGCTTGAAGATGCGATCGCCTCCTACGACAAAGCCTTAGAAATCAAACCAGATGATGACGCAGCCTGGAGCAATCGGGGCCGTACACTGAATGATTTAGGCTTGCTTGAAGATGCGATCGCCTCCTACGACAAAGCCTTAAAAATCAAACCAGATGATGACGCAGCCTGGAACAATCGGGGCAGTGCACTGCAT
This sequence comes from Microcoleus sp. PH2017_24_DOB_U_A, assembly GCF_020738205.1. NCBI lineage: Bacteria > Bacillati > Cyanobacteriota > Cyanophyceae > Oscillatoriales > Microcoleaceae > Microcoleus > Microcoleus sp. PH2017_24_DOB_U_A. Next base: position 9,200 of record NZ_JAEQCT010000060.1, on the reverse strand, counting down.
AATTTAGGCTTCTTGGAAGAAGCGATCGCCTCCTACGACAAAGCTTTAGAATTCAAACAAGATTTTCACCAAGCCTGGTACAATCGGGGCGGTGCACTGGATAATTTAGGCTTGCTTGAAGATGCGATCGCCTCCTACGACAAAGCCTTAGAATTCAAACTAGACTTTCACGTTGCTTGGTACAATCGGGGCATCGCACTGCGTAATTTAGGCTTGCTTGAAGATGCGATCGCCTCCTACGACAAAGCCTTAGAAATCAAACCAGATTTTCACGTTGCCTGGTACGATAGGGGCATTATACTGAGTGATTTAGGCAGACTAGAAGAAGCGATCGCCTCCTACGACAAAGCCTTAAAATTCAAACCAGATGATGACGGAGCCTGGTACAATCGGGGCATCGCACTGCGTAATTTAGGCAGGCTTGAAGAGGCGATCGCCTCCTACGACAAAGCCTTAGAATTCAAACCAGATTATGACCGAGCCTGGAACAGCAGAGGTATGATACTTTGCTATTATTTAAACAGATATGAAGAGGGGATCGCCTCCTTCGACAAAGCCTTAGAAATCAAACCAGATGATGACTCATCCTGGATTAACCGGAGTATAGCAGTCAAATATGCACCTAAACATAGGCTGCTAGTTTATGAAATCTTACAAGCAAAATTCCCTAAATCTCCACCTGTTACCAGAACTCTCATAACTCACAACCTGAAACAGCGCGGCTACGAAGGACAAATATTAACATTAAAAGCAGGCTTAGAATATTGCCGACAAAAGACCCATCCCGAAGGATATGGAGAACTGCATCAAGCACTAGGAGATGCTCATTATAGTCGAGGAAAACTCAATTCTCCCAACACCTATTGGAATAAAGCCACCACCAGCTACCAAGAAGCACTCAAAACTCTAACCAAAGATACTTTCCTGCAACTGCATCTACAAGTATTACAGAATTTAATCAAAACCTTAGTTAGCCTAAAACAAACTGACGAAGCCAATAAATTACAGCGAGATGCAACGGATTTATTGCACCGCTTGCTGAAACAGCAAAACTATTCCCAAATCACCCAACAGCAACTCACCGACAAATTAGTTAGCTTTGAACAGTTAACCGTAAATATATTCATCCAATCCGGGCAATTTGCCCAAGCCTTAGCCACAGCAGAAACCGATAAAAATGTCTGCCTATCTTGGCTGCTGGATGCCTTGCCAATTCCCGATTACAAAACAGAAGAGACAGTCACTCACGCACAAATTCAGCAACTCCTCAATCCCACAACAGCCGCCATTTACTGGCATCTCAGCGACGCATCCCTGACAACATTCATCATTAAATCCGATGGCTTGTTGTCTCCAGAAACCTGTTTCAGCGATTTTCCCGATGAATTTGAAAAATGGGTGAAGGAGTGGAATCAACAATACACCGATTATCAATCTAAGGAGAAAACCAGTCAAGTAAATCATCCTTGGCGTGCGGAAATGGCAAGTAAATTTGCACGACTCAAGGAAATATTGAAAATTGATGTGATTGAACAGCAATTAGAGGGAATTACGGAGTTGATTTTGATTCCGCACCGGGACTTGCACCGCTTTCCGATTCATGCTTTGTTTAGTCGGGATTTTGTGGTGAGTTATTTGCCTAGCGCCGCCGTTGGGATTAGTTTGCAACATCGGTTTACCCCGAAATGGGCAACCACGGGGGGATTGCCCCTACAACAAAATAATCCATCCGTAGGGGCGGTGCCCCCGTGCCCGCCCTCTATGCCCTGCCCGCCCGAATCCGTAGGGGCGGTGCCCCCGTGCCCGCCCTCCATCTCCATCCTCAGTATCGAAAATCCCCACAGCGTAATTACCGATAAAAACGGCCAACAAAAAAGACTCGCCCCTCTCCCCGCCGCCGAAATCGAATCGGAAATTATTTGCCGAATGTTCGACAATTACACCCGACTCGAAGAAGACGCAGCCACCCTCGATGAAGTCGAAACATTATTGCAACAACCACACAATATTTTTCACTTCACAGGCCACGGCAGCTATAATTTTGATCATCCCTTAGAATCAACTTTATACCTAAGTGGCAACCACCGATTAACAGTCAGAGAAATTATCCAACTTAACCTCAGTAACTACGAATTAATCTGCCTTCCCGCCTGCGAAACCGCATTGACTGACAAACAAACAATTCTCGCCGAATATGTAGGATTGACTAGCGGTTTTATGCGCGCGGGAGTTGGCTGTGTCGTCAGTACCCTGTGGCCCATAGAATCTGGTGCCAGTACGTTATTAATGATTTATTTTTACCAACGGTGGCGAGAAGCCGGCGATTCTCTACCCGTGGCTTTAGCAAATGCTCAAAAATGGCTGCGAGAATCTACCCGCGAGGATTTAGCCGCCTGGTATCAAGGGGAAATTGACAAGATTTCCGCAAACAGCCCCGAACCTTCTGAAGTTGAATTTATGCTAAGCCGATTCTTTAACACGAATCGCCAAGCATTAGCTACAATGGAATTAGATCAACCCTATCAGCATCCCTACTACTGGGCTGCTTTCACCATCACTGGATTATGAAAGACACGCAAAACGAGATTTTCAAAGCTTTTATTATCGCCCTAGTCCAACAGACTGAACCTTTGCCCGCAGCCGTCCAATCCGAGTGCAATAAAATCGGTGAAGCTTTCACGATTATCGATATTGCAAGACTTGCCGAATTGCATCTACCTCTGCTAGCCGCCTATGAAGAAGCTGACACTTGGTTAGTGAATCATAGCAACGAACGCAGCAAAGGATTAGATGTTTTACCGGATGCTGAATTTGAAAATAACAACACTACTAATATTGAAACAGATAACAGCGCTAGCGACATCAGCGATTTGACAAATTTGCCAGAAATTATCAAGAAAATCGAGGAAAAAATTGAGCCTCGCGGGTTTGGAGGATTTCTCAGAAAGATTTTGCAAGCTGGGGACTCTGTGCAAGCAAGTCGAGATACAATCTTATTGTTAAGCCCAGATGGTTTTGTCCATGAGTAAGGAAAATTGGCTAATCTACCCGACTGTCGATTTGTTTGTCTACGATTTAGCAGACGGTATCGGGCAAAATGAGGACAAGATTAGCCAAAATCGCGCACAGTTTTGGCAAAAGATTTATGGCGACAAAATCTCTGCGCCACAATTAGCAAAACTCAAGCAAGCTGAAACAGAAACTGCTGAGTATATTGAGTTACTGGGCGACAAAAAATTAGCAGCATTTGAGTCTCCCCTCGATGGCTATGCTTATCCCGTGAAAATCGGCGATACTTATGCGGCACAATTTGACTTGTCTGGGAAAATCGAATCCGACAAGGAAAACACATTTAAACCGAAAGAAATTGACTGTTTAGAATGGCTGAAACAACAAGTAATTTCCCGTGTCAATCCACCTGCGACAATTGGTCAAAGTTGGCTGGTTTGGGGACAATTGACTGCTAATGACCAAGATGCTTTAGCAACTGCTAAAAATTGTTATAGTAAACTCAATCTATTCCCGAATGCTAAATGGGAGAGAGACTTAAAAGCCACAGGGCAATTTAAAGGTGCTGATTTTTACGAATTGTGGCTACCACCGGGAGATAGGGGCAATATTGGTCAAAATTATCATGTCTTAATTTGCTTGTTTCCTTACAATAATGGTCAATCAATTGCCGATATTAGCAAGACTGTCGCTAAAATTTATGTGCATCTAATGCGATTGTTTGCCTTCCGCAATAAGGTGATTTGGGCTTACACTCAAAGCCGCCAACTTAAGGCTGATTTGAAAGATGCTTCGCGGACGATTCAAGACATTGTTCAGCAATTACCGCAACAGGTGAATGCGCCGAAAGTTGACTTGAAAGAATTGCAGCAAAGTTTGGTTGATTCCTTGACAATCTTCTCGGTTTATGCTAATTATATTAGCAGATTGGAAGAGCAAGAAAATACAATCAAAACTAATCTTAAAAATTATAAAAGACGGTTGGAAACTATCGGTGAGGATATGGGAAGTGATGCTGAAGCTTTCAAGTTTATGGCCAGTTTCAGCGATTTTGCTAAGGAGAAGTATGTTTGGCAAGTGGCGGCGGATAATCGGAGTTTGAGTGCGGGTTTGAGGTTGTTGGAAAATGCGATTCAGACGATTGAGGGGATTATTGAGATTGAGAGGGCTAAGAGCGATCGCACTTTGAATGTTACGATTGGGGCTGTTGGTGTGGGAATTGGCACCAGCGGGGTAGCCGCCAGCGTTTATGCTAGTCAAATTAGGAGTCCTGCCAGCCCCACAAATCCGATAAATGTGAATGTAGTTTTTGGGTTGAGTATGGGTTTGGGAATTGTAGCAGGTGCGATCGTCCTGATAATGATAGGCAAGAAATGGCGCTAAAATAGATTAGCGGCGATTTTAGAGGAATCGGCGCAGCAATCGGCGATTGAAATCGCTTCTTATCAAACAAAGTCCGCCTGCGCGGACTGAAGAGAGAAGAAGAGAAGAGAAGAGAGGTAATAAAATGACAACCGTTACTTTAAACTTAGATAGTGTCGAGTTAACAGACGAACAGTTTTACCGTTTATGCCAGATGAATCGAGATTGGCAATTTGAACGGACAACGAAAGGGGAAATCATTATTATGTCACCAGTAGGCGGAGTCAGCGGCAATCGAGAAGCCAATTTAATTGGCTTAGTCTGGATGTGGAATCAACGAACTCAGCTAGGGATAGTGTTTAGTTCTTCAACTATTTTTCGCTTGCCTAATAATGGAGACAGATCTCCTGATGCGGCTTGGGTTAGCTTGGAAAGATGGTCGGCTTTAACTGATGAACAAAGGGAGAAGTTTCCGCCGATTTGTCCTGATTTTGTCATAGAATTGCGATCGCGTACAGACCCGCTAAAGCCACTTCAGGAGAAAATGCAGGAATATATCAATAGCGGTTTGCGTTTGGGTTGGTTGATTAATCCTCAAGACGAACAAGTGGAAATTTATCGCGCTAATCGTGAGGTGGAAATTGTACAGTTTCCGGTTAGTTTGTCCGGCGAAGATGTGTTGCCTGGATTTGTGCTGAGTTTGCCGATGGTTTGATTGAGAATTAGAGGAATCAGTCTCTTTCAACCGCCCGGGCTGTGTCGCCGCGATTTCAACCGCCCGGGCTGTGCAGGCGCAGTTTGCAACCGCCCGGGCTTCTGAAATTACGATCGCCCTTAAGTCGTATACTCCGCATTAATCTTCACGTAGTCGTAACTCAAATCGCATCCCCAAGCCTTCGCGAAACCGCCGCCATTCCCGACAGCAACCTGAATTAAAACCGTGTCTTCCTTCAGATATTCACCAGCAGCAGCAGCCTTCATATAATTACTCGCAGCAGATTTATCGAACTCCTTCGGCTGTCCGTTTTCCATCATCAAAAAATCTCCCAATTGAATCCGCAAATTCTCTTGTTCAAAAGCAACGCCCGCGCGCCCCGCCGCCGCCGCAATTCTTCCCCAATTCGGATCGCGTCCAAAAATAGCAGCTTTCACCAAAGAAGAACCGACGATTGTTTTGGCAATTTTACTCGCAGAAACTTCGTCGGCGGCGCCACTAACTTGTACTTCCACCAAACAAGTTGCACCTTCGCCGTCACGGGCGATCGCCTTTGCCAAATGCACGCAAACTTCTGTTAGCATCGCCTCTAATTTTTCAGCATCCGCCCCCATTTCTGTAATCGCAGGCGTGCGGGATTGGCCGTTAGTCAAAGCAATTAGCGAATCGTTGGTACTGGTATCGCCGTCAACAGTAATTTGATTGAAACTTCTGTTTGCCGCCCGAGTCAGCATTTCCTGCCACAAATGTGACGACACTGCTGCATCACACGTTACAAATGCCAGCATTGTTGCCATATTCGGGTGAATCATTCCCGAACCTTTGCAAATGCCGCCGATACGCACGGGACGATCGCCAAACATGGTTTCCAGGGCGATCGTTTTCGGCACTAAATCAGTCGTACAAATAGCCTTAGCAGCCGCATCAGAACCAGTTTCCGAGGCCTCAGCAACCAATCGCGGAATTCCCGCCCTCAGCGGCTCCATTTTAATCCGCTGCCCGATCACGCCAGTGGATGCCAAAAGAATCGATTCTGAAGGAATATTCAGCGCTTCGCCCAACAATTTCGCGCTTTCGAGGGCATCTGCTAAACCTAATTCGCCAGTAGCAGCATTTGCTTGTCCGGCATTGCACAAAATTGCTTTGGCGCTGGGTTTAGCTTGCAAGCGCTGGCGGCAGTAGTCCACGCAAGCAGCCCGGACTGTGGATGTGGTGAAGACTCCCGCGGCGATCGCGTCCACCTCTGACAAAATTAAACTTAAATCCGGCAAGCCAGAAGGCTTCAAACCCGCTGTAATTCCCGATGCTCGATATCCTCTCGGTGCTGTAACTCCGCCGCCAATTTCCTTCCAGTCCGACATGATGACCTCCCTAGAGCGTTCTATTCTATTGAGAGGGGATTATATCATTTTAGATTTTAGATTTTAGATTTTAGATTTTAGATTGCCAACAAATGACGAATCAATGAGTTGTTTTTTTGTCGTTTAATCGTTCTTTCCCCGATGCGCGATCTCAAATCCTGTAGCATTGGAATTATTAATCTCTCTATTCTCTCTCTGTGTTCTCTGCGGCCTCTGTGGTTAAATCATTCCGATGCAACCGGAAACGATATGAAAATATAGTTGAGCAATAAAATTTTGGGACGGGCTAGAAGCCCATCCCACAAGAAAAAAGATTTTTGTGGGATGGGCTTCTAGCCCGTCCTAACTATTTTTGCAAGAGGTCTATTATATTTCATTATTTGTGTTAAATCAATTCCCTAAAACTAATCGCGACTTATTCTGTAGAGATCTAACTCAAGAACAAGTCGCGACGGTTTTGTAACTGTCATTATTAATTTTTAGCTGGCAAACAACAGACTCGATTCAACTGTCTCGCTGTTGAAAAAACGAGTTATTTGCGATCGACACTCGCCGCAGAACCAATATCTAAACCAACTTCAGCAGCCGCGCGGCTGAGCATAGATTCCTGACGGTTTTTGATGAGGTGTTGGTGGCGCATCATCAGACTGCGCGCTTGTTGTTGGGTAGACATCACTGGTTTTCTCCAAATGTAGGTAATAGGTTTGCGGGCAATTGGGGAAATTAATTGAGCTTTGCCTTAGCTCATGGTGGCGTTGCTGCGATCGTAACTGGCTTGAAGGCTGGGCTGCGGCTTGCCTTGAATGTGGCCCCAGTAGTGAGTATTTTCCATTCCGACTTCGCTGGCGGTGCGGTTGAGCATGGATTGCTGCCGGTTCTTCACCATTTGGTGGTGGCGCATCATCAGAGAGCGGGCTTGATTTTCGGTAGACATATCCGGTTCCTCCGTTTTCCTCGATCGATCTTGGGCTGCTTTTTGTTCCTATTTATAACTATACTAGATATTTCTGTATCTAAAGCTACAAAGTTAAAATTGTAATAAAAGTTTACAATAAGGCAAGAAGTGCGATCGAGAATGCGGGAGTACCGCGAGGCTTAAAAAATATTAGAAAGTAACTTATAAATTAAGCGAAAAATAGCTGTTGCCGCGATCGCCCCTAAAGCAGCCAACCATCCCACAAACAACACGCCTGTGAAAGGAGAATTTGGATAAATCGTAACAGCAGCGCGCAAAGCCGGGAAAAACCACAGTACAGCCAGAGTACCTGCACTAATAATCAGCATCTCAGTTTGCTCGATCGCCCTGCGGTACTGGCCGAAAATTAGCCCCCCGACAATCATCCCCAACAATCCGATACTCACACTTGGATTCGGCAGCAAACTCGTCAGGGCGATCGCCAGCAACCCCCCTTCAAAACCCGTAAACGCAGCCCCACCCAAAATATCCCAAATCGAAAAAGCCCTTCGCGGCCCCGATTGCAGGTTTCCCGGAGGAGTCGCCACCACAGGAGGCACAGGAGGCTGCTGAGTTGGTTGGGGGGTCGGAGTGGGTTGGGGAGGCGGCTGCACCACCATCGTAGGCTGTTGAGAATTGTATTTCAGAGCCGCTTCCACCTCGATCGCCGATTGATAGCGCTGGCTGGGAGCCGGTAACAACATTCGATCGAGAACTTCAGCCAAACGCGGGCTTACCTGTACGTGCGATCGCCAATTCCACTCATTTTCATAACTATCAAACAATTCCGTCGGCTGCAAACCGCTGAGCAAAGTAATGCAAGTCACAGCCAAAGCATAAAAATCCGTTGCGGGATAAACCTCTTGTCCGTTCATCTGTTCGGGCGGAGCATAACCCAAAGAATAAATACCAGTCGAAGCCTTAGAAGCACCCGCAGTTTGCGTCACCTGTTTGACAGCCCCAAAATCTAATAAATAAAGCCGACCACTTTTAGCCCGCATAATATTAGCAGGTTTAATATCCCGGTGAATCGAACCGCGCGAGTGTACAAAATCGAGAACCTTCAAAATTTCCCGCAGCACCTCCATCGTTTCCGCTTCCGAAAACTTGCCTTTAACAACAAGTTCTTCCTCCAAATTGTGACCGTCAATAAATTCTTGAACCAGATAGAAAAACTGATCGTTTTTCCCAGGCTGCAAACTCGGAACAGTCAGCTCAAAAAACGCCAGCAAACTCGGAATTTGCGAATGTTCGTTTCCCAGTTCTTCCAGCACCGCCGCTTCCCGTTCAAACAGAGTTTGAGCGATTTTTAGCTGTGCCGGAGTCATATTTGCCGACGGCTGCAAAAGTTTAGCAACGCACTGCCGCATCGCCGGAGTATAGCGGTCTCTGGCCAAAAATGCCGCCCCAAAACCGCCTTGACCCAGCAACCTGACTGGCAAATAGCGCCCGCTCAAAATTAGGGGCATTCCACAGGCCTTGCAATACCTTTGCTGCACCGTTTTCAGCAGGGAACTGTCATCGAGGTCGGAAAAATTGTTTTGAGGGCGCGGGCAGCCCGGGCGGGTGCAGTAAACTTCCATTTTGGTTTGCTAATTGGTCATAGGGCATTGGGCATTGGGCATTGGTCATCGGGCATTGGGCATTGGGCATTGGGCATTGGTAATTGGTAATTGGTAATTGGGAATTGGTAATTGGGAATTGGTAATTGGGAATTGGGAATTGGGAATTGGGAATTGGGAATTGGGAATTGGGAATTGGGAATTGGGAATTGGGAATTGGGAATTGGGAATTGGGA